>JAXHUS010000305.1:0-2045 GCA_034189305.1 Thermodesulfobacteriota bacterium
ATTGCCTCCAGTTTTGCACCAATCAGTTCCACTCCATATTTTTCTAAAATACCTCGTTGCGCCAGGGAAACGGCTACATTTAAGCCTGTCTGGCCACCAATGGTGGGAAGAACTGCAAGAACTCCTTCTTCTTTAGGTGGTCGTTCTTTTATTATAATTCTTTCTATGGCTTCCTGTGTAATTGGTTCAATATAAGTATGATCTGCCATATCGGGGTCGGTCATTATCGTTGCGGGATTGCTGTTAATAAGAATTACCTCGAAACCCTCCTCTTTTAGAGCCTTGCATGCCTGTGTTCCTGAATAATCGAATTCACATGCCTGACCGATGATTATAGGTCCCGACCCAATGATTAATACCTTTTTTATATCCTTTCTTTTTGGCATATTTTTATATAAATAGAGAATTCACAAGTCAGAAGCCGTATATCTTTCTATCATCTCAATAAAATTACTAAATAAATAATCGGAATCGTGCGGACCGGGTGAAGCCTCGGGATGATACTGTACGGAAAATGCGGGTATGCTTCGATGTGAAAGCCCTTCGACAGTATTGTCATTAAGATTTATATGGGTTATATCAACTTCCGTTAAATTTATAGACTCTGCGTCTAAAGCAAAACCATGATTCTGTGAGGTAATAAATACTTTCCCTGTTTTTAAATCTTTAACGGGCTGATTCCCACCGCGATGGCCAAACTTTAATTTAAAGGTTCTTCCTCCTAAAGCAAGTCCCAGGATCTGATGTCCCAGGCAGATACCAAAAACAGGCTTTTTGCCGATAAGCTGTCTTGTGGTTTCGATTCCATATGTTACGGCCTCGGGATCACCCGGACCATTCGAAAGTAATATGCCATCGGGTTTAAGTTTCAGGATATCATCCGCTCTTGTATTTGCCGGAACAACTTTAACATGACATCCAAAGGCAAAAAGCCTTCTTAGAATATTATGTTTAATTCCAAAATCTATTGCCACAACAAATAAGTCTCTCCTTTTATTACAAGGGCCTGAATACCATTCATCCTGTTCAACATTTTCAGTAAGATTATTCCATATAAAAGGGCTCTTACAGGTAACCCCCCTTACTAAATCAACTCCCTCAAGACCTTGTGAGCATTTAGCCTTTTCTGCAAGTTTCTTTTGATCAAACTCTAATGTGGAAATAATGCCTTTCATTGCCCCTGCAGCCCTTATATGCATGGTAAGAGCTCTTGTATCCACCCCTTCAATGCCAATAATTCTATGTTCCGTCAAAAATTCCTGAAGGCTTCCCTTAGAACGCCAGTTGCTTACTACTTTGCTATTCTCCCTGACTATAAATCCCTCTACCCATGGTCTTTTTGATTCAAAATCCCGGGGATTTATTCCATAATTGCCTATTAATGGGTAGGTCATGGTCACTATCTGACCTTTATAGGACGGATCTGTCAGTATCTCTTGATATCCTGTAAGACTGGTATTAAAGACTACTTCGCCGGTTCTTTCCCCTTGCGCCCCAAAAGAAAACCCCTCAAAATATGTCCCGTCCTCAAGGGCAACGATTGCGCGCTTTGGGTCTTTTATCATAAATTTATACCTTAAAATACACAAACATTTATTGCGGATAATTCTATCAAAGAAGCCGTATCAAAAGGAAGGATTATTTTATTTATAAGTATTTATCTTGGGATACCAATCCCACAAATCATATTATTAACATTAATAAATCATTGTTTATTATTTTTTAAATAATTTTTTTTGGATATTTTACAGGGTAAATTAATAAAATTAGACAACTATTGGCCCTGTTTCACCATTTGTCAGGGGAACTGCCCCTTTTTCCGTTATTAAAAAAGTATCTTCAATCCCTACTGCGCCCCATGAGGGAGACGAAATTTTAGGTTCTATTGCAACTGTCATATGTTCTTTTAATGTTTCATCTATGTTACTGATGGGAGGGTATTCATCAAGTTCAAGTCCGATTCCATGGCCCAAAAACTTTACCTTATACTCCCCCCATCCAAGGAAATTTTCAGAATAACCTCTTTTGTAAGCCAGATCTACGGC
>JAXHUS010000306.1:0-5086 GCA_034189305.1 Thermodesulfobacteriota bacterium
CATATAAACTTTAAGGAGATAAAAAAATGGCTGAGTTCCCATTTAAAGCAATGCGAGAATATATAGATTTTCTTGAAGACGAAGGAGAACTTATTCGAAACAAAGTAGAGGTGAATATTGAGACTGATATTTCGGCTATTGCACATCTGGTATGTAGTACAAACGCGCCGGCTGTGCTCCATGAAAATGTAAAGGGTTATCCCGGATGGAGGGTTGTAAGCGGCTGTTTTAACACATGGAAGAGAATGGCATGGGCCTTTGGAACAACATCTGATAATTTATTAAAAGAAGTTGCCCCCAAGCTGGATATGCATGTTCCCCCAATGGAAGTTGCCACAGGACCCTGTAAAGAATTAAAGATGATAGGCGACGACGTTGACCTGACCAAAATTCCCCATCCCTTTACAGGAGAATCTGAAGGCACGCCAAGCATTACAGCCGGAATGAGTAATATACAGGACCCGGAGACGGGCTGGCAGAATATTGCAGTGCGCAGATTCAGCATTAAAGGCAAGGACATCCTTGGTGAGTTCATAAACCAGACAAATCAGGATTATGGTATATGGGGTAAATACCGTCGAGACAGGAAAAGGATGCCTATCGCCATTTCAATAGGCCCGGACCCGTGTATATATCTGGCGTCCCAGACCAAGGTTCCTGCTGGTTTCTGTGAATATGACCTGGTTGGAGCTTTCTCCGGAATGCCCCTTGAAGTTGTAAAATGTGAGACAAATGATCTGCTGGTTCCTGCTGAAAGTGAAATTGTAATTGAAGGGTACATTGATCCCGATGAAAGGGAAATGGATGGTCCTTTCCCCGAATTTGTAGGTTATTACACACCTATAAATAATGTTGCCAAAGTTCACGTTACCGCCATAACAATGAGAGAAGACCCTATTCTCTACTACCTCAATATGGGAATGAACCCCACAGAAGGACACAGGATCGGTGAATTAATGTTTGCCATTACCTTCTACAGGGAACTGATTAAGGGCCTGCCCGGAATAATTGATGTTGCCCCAATAAACTGGAATATGTTTGTAATTCAGGTTCATAAAGGAATTGCAAAAGCATGGCCCCAGTTTGCCGTAACCGTAGGAAGCATTGCCAAGTTTGTTGGTTCCGCCGCCTTAAAAGCCGTTATTGTTGTGGATAATGACTGTGGCGACATCCGGGATTTGAATGAAGTGTTCAATCAGGTATGGGCAAAGGTTCAGGCCACAAAAGATATTACAATAATTCCCCGTACTACAGGAACCCTTCTTGATCCTTCAGAACCCTGGGCGGGACAGTGGGGCTGGCAGGACTTTTTTATAATTGACGCTACGGAACCCCCCGCCCCTTATGATGAAGGGTATAAAAGGGGAGTCGCAAGACCATCTAAAACTGCGCTGGAAAGGGTTCTTAAAAACTGGAAAGATTATGGATTCAAATAGTTTGAACTATGTCATTCCCCCCCCCTTTTTTATGTGGGGGGAATATATTAAATAAAGGATCTTTTTTATTTAAATGGAGAATTAAATTGGATAAAGATAAGAGGGACATTGTAAGACTTCAGGTAACGATGGGCTGCAGAAAGGATTGCGAGGGTTGTTCCAAATTTTTTGACTGTACCTCACCCCTAAAACAGGATATTTATAATAATCCCATCCATAATCGTATTAAGAAGAAACTTTCAAGTATTAAATATAAAATGGCGGTGATGAGCGGCAAAGGAGGTGTAGGGAAATCAACCACCCTTGTTAATTTAGTTGGGGCATTAAGGGTTATGGGGGCAAAGATCGGTGCTCTTGATTCAGATTTTTATGAGCCCACCCTTCCCACATTTTTTGGAGTTAAAGAAGAGGAATTTAAAGCAGAAGAACGTGAAATTGTCCCTATTCCAAGCAAAAAAGGGGTAAAAGTAACATCGGTTGCCTTTACCCTGGGAGATCTTGGATATGTTACCTGGGCGACAGAGCAGTTAAGGTGGGCTTTATATATGTTTTTAGGGGGAACGGACTGGGGAGAACTGGATTTTCTTTTCATCGACCTGCCCCCGGGTACAGGAGACGAAACACTTAATGTTCTAAAGGCAATCCCTGATCTTGACGGCGTTGTTATTGTTACAATTCCGTCCGATGTTGCCCAGATTGTTGTGGGCAGAGGGATATCATTATGCAAAAAGGCCGGAGTGCCAATAATGGGAGTTGTTGAAAATATGGGAATACTGGAATGCCCTTATTGTGATGAGAGTTTCAATGTTTTTAAGTCCGGAGGCGGCAACAGGATTTCCGATGAAATGGGAGTTAAGTTTTTAGGCACTGTTCCATTAGACTATCAAATTGCTGAAGCTTCTGACGAAGGGGAAGAATATGTTTCAAAATATCCTGATAGCCTGGGTGCAAAAACCTATATGAAAATTGCTGGGGATGTTGCCTCCCAGATAGGTTATAAGCCTTAAAAAATTTATGATTATATAATACTTTGGATGAGGAGATAAAAATTGGCAAAAATATTAAATTTACAGGTAACTCTTGGATGTGATAAAAATTGCGATGCTTGCATCAAATTTTTTGAATGCACTTCTCCCATTAAAAGGGAACTTTATGATAGCCCCGGTCTGAAAAAGATCGAAAAAAGATTGAAGGATATAAAATATAAAATAGTGGTCTTAAGCGGCAAGGGAGGGGTTGGAAAATCAACGGTAACGGCAAATCTTGCCGGAGCCCTTAAAAAAAGCGGTGCCCGCGTGGGAATCCTGGATTCAGACTTCTATGGCCCAAGCATGCCGACCATGATGGGGGTTCTTGGTAAAAAAATGGCTGTTGATAAAAGCGGACGGGGCCTTGTTGCAGTTGAAACAAAGTCCGGTATCAAGGTTGCTTCCGTTGCTTCAACAATTGAACAGCAGGGCTATGTAACATGGATGGGTGAAGAATTAAGGTGGGGACTTTTCTCTTTTCTGGGTGAAACCCAATGGGGTGAGCTTGATTTTCTCTTAATCGACCTTCCTCCAGGAACAGGAGAAGAAACTTTAAATGTAATGAAAGCCGTGAGGGACCTTGATGGAGGGGTAATGGTAACAATGCCCAGTGATTTATGCCAGGTGGTCGTGGGGAGGTGCATTTCATTATGTCAGAAGGCAGGCACCAGGGTTCTGGGTGTCATTGAAAATATGGGAACCCTTGAATGTTTGAAGTGCGGCAAAAATATTGATGTTTTTTTAACCGGCGGAGGTGAAAAGGTATGCAGTTCCACAAATGTCCCCTTTCTTGGAAAAATTCCTCTGGATCCAAAGGTCTGTGACGCATCCGATGCGGGGGAACCCTTTGTCTTAAGCTACCCTGATTCAAAACCGTCTAAGATGTTTATGGAAATAGCAAAAAAGATTGCGGAAGATGTAGGGTATAAATTAACCTGACAGGAGGTTATAGTGATGAGATATAAAAAAATAATTAACATAAATTTATTTCTTTTTTTCTTTCTGTTTTCAACTTTGTCTGCCCTGGAAATCAAACCGGGATTGGTAATAACCAGAGATAATTATAAAAATTATCAGAAAGAGATGGAAAAGCTGATGATAAAGGCAGATTATATTTCAGCTTTAAATGGTCTTGAAACTGGTAAGATAACGATGCCCATAATTAAAAAGCAGAAGTACCCGGTACCAAAAGGATATGGCGCCGCAACTGCAAAGTATGGCGGAAAATGCAAAGTGAGTCCAAATAATGAACTTGCCGGTTGGGTTGCAGGCATTCCTTTTGTAAACCCGAAGACAGGCGCAGAGATTGCTTGGAATGTTTTCCGCAGAGCACAAGTAACGGACCAGATGTCATTCTATTCAACCTTTATGTTATATAACAGTGATGGAAGGAAAAAAGGCGAGACGGAAAGAGAATTTAAAATGCATCTTTACAACAGGTATTTTGTTGGAAGGCACACTATCCCTCCGGTACCTGAAGTTCCTGGGAATAACGGTCTTGTCCGTTTAAAAGAAAGTATAATTATAACAGAGCCTTTCGATATTAAGGGTTTTGCCATGGTAAGATTATGTTATGACCCCATAGATAAACCGGATGATGTTTTTAGTTATATACCCGCAATAAGAAGGATTAGAAGGCTTACAGGAAAAGATGTAACAGACCCGCTCCTGGGATGTGATGCATGTTATGACGATTTTGAGGTAACAAGACAGAAAATAAGCTCAAAAATGTCCTTTAAGATTTCCGGGCCGGAGGATTATCTGGTAATTCGTAAATATACCTCTCCCCCAACTAATTATATGGTAGATAATAACTGGCAGGTAGAATGGGAGGTAAGACCTATAATGTTATCGGAATGGATTATTAATGATCCCGGTTACGCTTACAAAAAGAGGGTAATCTATGTGGAAAAAGAACTTCCCACCGCCGGTTTGTATGGAGGAGATTGCTATGACGTCAAGGGAAGGTTGTGGAAGACATCAAGTATGATTATCCATGCAAAAAACAAGGAAACCTTTGATGCGAACTGCTGGTATGGATGCCAGTGGCTTGACCACATCTCCGGGCATCAGACATGGCACCCCATGCGCCCCATTTTTGCCGACCCAGATGCTACTGATAAAGTATTCAGCATCCAGACAATTATCAGGGAAGCAAAATAAATTTTTTAAAAACAGGGGAGAGATTTTTTTCTTCCCCTGTAAAAAAATTTATGATAATATCCTTGCCATAAAAAAATTTATGATAATATCCTTGCCATAAAAAAATTCTTATGATAATATTCATGGCATAAATTTTTGTGTGGCTTATTTTGCGCTAAAATACATAATTAGTAAGGATAATTTTTAAACTAATATAAAAGGTATAAAAAAAATTATTTATAAATATTTACTTTAAACATAAATTTTTTAAAGTTAAATAATCTATTGCGTTGACACCTAAGAAAAGGTATCTTTTGATAGCTACAAAAAGAATATAATTATATAACCTTGTTTGATCTTTTTTTGTGCTACGGTTCTCTTTAAAATAAAGATAACGATATTTTTCTTTCGAAGAGAACTCAAAAGTCATTTAAAGTGTTTTATAAATTTTATTAGTATTTTAGAGGGGGGGGGATAAAG
>JAXHUS010000307.1:0-3805 GCA_034189305.1 Thermodesulfobacteriota bacterium
TAAAAGATGTTGTTAAATTTTACTACTCAAGCCATGTGTTCACCCAAATAACTCTATAACTCCTAACTCTAATATGGTCTCCCTTTTTCCTCCCATGGTTTCTGAAGTCTAAAATCCTCTGCCATTATCTTGTAAATATTATATCCCTGGGCAGAATGACCCCCTCCGAAAGGATGCCATCCCGCCCCCGTTGCATATAGATTTTTTACTGGCATCCTGCCCGAAGCCAGTTCCGGAACAGGCCTCATCCTGCCGGTTTGAGAAGGTATTGCGTCAATAACATTCCAGTTGCCCGTTGTCCCCCAGTTTCTGGCATGGCGGGAAATAAAAAAAGGGGTAACCGGAATATACCCGATAACATTGTCCCATGTCATGTTTGGGGCAAATCTCTTCCAGTTGGCAATTACATCCTTTGCATGTTGTTTTTCCATTTTCTTCCATTCCTTTTCGGTCATGGCAGTTGCCGGAAGGACAAACTCCTCGGTAAGAACACATGCTTTCCCCTCAGGGGCATAAGATGGTTCAATGATGGAATGATTACAAACCGCCAGCTGCATTTTTTTAGGATCCGGCCATCTGCCCATTCTTCGGGTGTAATTTTCCTCAAGTAAATCATTCAAACCTTTAGTGCCGAGATGCAGGCAGGATACATAGGGCAGGTCTTCATCAAAGCTTTCAGCCCTGTATACCGGCCTTTCATGTAATGCCCAGGTATACCAATTTATGGTTGTGTAATCCCTTTCAAGATTCTTTATCTTTCTAACTAACCTGGGACTGAAATATTCTTCACCTGTTAACTCTACAAATAGCTGATAAGGATCAGCTGTAGACAGCACCGCCATTTTCGCTTCAACCTCAGTGCCGTCTCCAAGGCAAATTCCCCTTGCTTTCCCATTTTCTATAATAATCTTATCTACCTTGCCTTTGGTAAATACCTTGCCTCCATTTTGTAAGATTACCCTCTGGGAAGCATGGGCTAAAGTATGCACGCCCCCGGCAAGGGTGCCTGAGGCCATCCATGCAGCCAACCATATGAGAACCCCCGCGCCCGATCCATGAGTGTCAGGGGCAAAACCTGCACCTTGAATCCCCCTGCCTAACATGCACTGGGCCTCCTTGCTCTCAAATAAGTCTCTGAATACCTGGGCGGGAGACATAAATATCCATTCCGGACTTATCTCCGCTTCAGGATTCATTATCAAACGATCTATTGCATCAGGAATACCTAAAGGCCGGGCAGGGGTAAAAAGCCACTCTTCCATTGCCGGCTGAATATATTTCTGAATTTTATCCCATAACCATAGCCATGTTTCAGCATCTTTTTTTGAAAATCTGGATATTATTTCAGCTGTCTTTTCCTGAGATGGGTCTATTATCCGGCTGTAAGTCCCAATCCATGAATCATCCTCAATAAAGGCAACACCCATATTGAGACGATGAGGAACATATTTAACACCATAGTCTATCCATTCGGGAAAATCTTCATATACTGGTTTATGATATGTCTCAAAATCAGGATGAATATGGGAACAGTGGTTGGCAAGAAATCCAGGAGCGGGACTTTCCTCTGTGCACCAGCCTGTGCCCAGTTCATGCTTCTCTTCAAAGATTCCCACCTTCAGTCCGCCGTATTTGGTCAAATACATTGAGGCGATAAGGGCTTTATTCCCTCCGCCCACAACTACTATATCAAAACTCGCATCAGCCATTTAAAAACTCCTTAAATTTTCTCAATTTAATATTATCTAACCTCTTTTAATATGTTTCTAATTGTGAATGAATCGGCAGTATTCTTAGGATCATGAAATATTGGATCTATATCCATCACAGTGGAGTGCCCCGTGATATAATCTCTGTATAAATATCCATAACCCACGTCATGATAAAACTTTCCCTTATGAGGGACCAAACGTTGAATATGTTGGCTGGTCCTGAATAGCCTTCCCTTCTGGTCGTAATTTTCAGAATAGGGAAGGGTAAATGATCCATCTTTATCTACATATATTATTCTTCTACTGTACACATACCTTGGGTCATTTCCATCTAATTGTAAAATCCAGACATCCCTTATTTCCCAATCAAGTTGAAAGCAATTTCTTACTATGTGATTTTTAGGTTTTTTTTCAAAGTTTCGAACAGGGAACAGGACTTGTCCATCCTTAATCTTGAAAGTCATCCTGACATCTATTTTTTGACGGCACATTTCAAAATCATCGTAAATACAATCACTTCCCAGCATAGGATCGGTGACATCCGACCCTGTCAAACGACGAATTCTCCTTATTGCCGGAATATAAGAATAAACTTCATCTGGCTTTTCTATATCCTCGTATCTTATACGTAGCATACAGAAACCTCTGATATCATAGGGATTAAGAATTACTATGCTCTCCTTACTATTAAAAACTTGATTGTTTCCTGAAAATTCAGGCATAGGGGGAAAGATTAACCTTCCTGTCCATAATTTTTTTCTAAGATACCAGAAAAGCCTTCTTTCCTCTTTAGCGTTTTTATCGAATAACAAAAAAGGGCTTTTCATGGATATATCATCTAAATACTGACCCCTCCTGTACATATCCCATGCCAGCTCCGCACCAGTTTTGGGGTTGGGAAAGGGAGGGCCCGATATCCAATCACCAATAATTTTGTTTTTGGGTCCCACCTTAAGTTTTCCGACATTTTTCTTGCCTGCTTCCAAATATTCAGGATTAAAAACAGGATATTTCATATCTACAATGGGTATGGTTATCCAACCATTCTTAAGGCCGTTTAAATGTACCGGAAAGGTAGCTAATGGAAGAAGCTTTTTTAGTTCAGGGAGGTAATTTTTATAGTTTTCTTTTGTAATTACTATCCCCGGTTTTATCTTATATTCCTGAGCCCGTATCAAACATGGAATATATATCAACAATAGTACAGCAAAAAAAACTCTTTTCATTTTGATTCCTCCTTATAATTAATAATTAACTTACTTAGCCTGCTTGAGTAATCCCTTTAAAGTGAAACTTTCCGCAGTGCATCCAGGATCTTGCCATATAGGATTCTGATAGCATACTGTTGTGTGCATCATAATCCTGTCCGCATAAATATAGCCATAGGCTACATCCTGATACCAATTTCCCTTATACAATTCGAATTTCATATGGGCACAGTGAGATCCTCTATAAAGTCTTCCCTTTTGATCATAGTTTTCACTATAAGGGAGGCCAAATCCTCCAGAATCCCTCTCTACCCATGTAATCCTCCTGCTGTAAACATAGTCAGGTTCATTTGTTTTGATTTCAAGAATCCAAAAAGGTCTTATCTCCCATTCACTTTCCTGGAAGGTCTTTTTAAAAAAGCGTCCGGGGTTTTTCCCAAGCATACGAATTTCAACTAATGATTCTGTCTCCCTCATTTTAAAGGTCATCTTAGGGTTTAGCTTTTGTCGCCATACCTCAAAATCATCATAAATGGCATCACTTCCTAACATGGGATCAGTTACATCAGAACCGGTAAGACGCCGAATCCTTCTTATAGCCGGAATATAGGAAAAAACAGCATCAGGGTTTTTTACATCCGAATATATTATCCTAAGCATTGCGAATCCTTTTATATCGTAAGGCTCAAGAATCACGATACTTTCTTTATTATCTATAACGCCGTAATTTCCAGGAAATTCAGGAATTGGGGGAAACATCAATCTTCCCATCCACCTTTTCTTACGAAGAACCGAATTAAATGTCCGCTCAAGTTTGCCATTTTTATCGTAAAGCATGAAAAAATCGTAAAAGGTCATATTATCCATATACTGACTCCTTTCATC
>JAXHUS010000308.1:0-3441 GCA_034189305.1 Thermodesulfobacteriota bacterium
CAAAAAGCAACAAGTTGTTCCCTGGAAAGAGATGGCGTACTTACCACGCAGTTATGATGACCTTCCTTTGTAAGCCATTTAGTAAAATCTCTGGTGGTGAGATGTCCGTTATCTTCTGCCCATTTGTAGGCTTTTGTACCGGGATATACAATTATAGGATAAAACTGTGCGGAATCAGGGGAGAGTTTTTTTGCCATTTTTAGGGTCTCCATAATAGTCTTTTCATTTTCTCCAGGATTACCCATCATAAAACATCCATGTACAAGTATACCGGCCTTTTTAGCATTCTCCATAAATTTATAAATTTTTTCAAGGCTCAAGTGTTTGTTTATACCGTCCAGAATTTTTTGGTTTGCACTTTCAAATCCAACGCAAAGTAGTCTGCATCCGGCCTTTTTAATCATTTTTAGAGTCTGGTAATCCACATCAGCCCTTGAATTGATTGACCATGTAATTTTAAGTTTTTTTCGTATAATTTCAGAGGCCAGATTTTGAACCCTTTCGGAATTTATAGTAAGGGTATCGTCTTCAAGAAAAACTTCTTTAACATCAGGGAATGCTTTTTTAATATATATAAGCTCTTCGACCAGATTTTCGACACTTCTGTATCTGTACCGATTTCCCGTTAAAGTCTGGGGATAAACACAATAAATACATTGATGAGGACAGCCCCTGCCGCTTAAAATAGTGATTACCGGATGCAGATTTGCTCCGTAAAAATATTTCTTTAGAGAATGTTTTAAATGTTTATTATATACTTTGCTTACAAAAGGAATAGTATCTAAATCTTCAATATAATTGTAATCAGGATTGCTCACAATTTCAATTCCTGCTCGAAAAGTGATTCCCTTCACTTTTTGCAGTATATCTTTCCTACTTTCAGAATCTGATAGTATCATATTTTGATATTTACTCAAAACTTGCGCCAGATCTCTTATAATATAATCGTATTCTCTGCGGGCAACGGCGTCAATACCTGGAGACAATCTAAGGCTCTCCTCCGGGAGGGCTGAAACATGAGTACCTACTAATGTTATAAAAGTGGGGATTTGCTTTTTTATTTCTTCGGCAACTTTAATATCATTGTAGATACTGGGCGTGCTTGTGTCGATTACAGTTAATTGAGGTTTATATTTTACAATCAGCTTTAGAGTCTCATTAAGATTTAGATCCTGAGCCGGTGCGTCTATTAAGCTCACATCATGACCGTTTGACTCAAGAACACCTGTAGCATAAGAAAGGTAAATAGGGTAATATAGTGTGCTGCTTTTGGTAACGGCGGGACTTCTGGAAGACCTGGAATACATCTTTAAAAAGGGGGGATTTAGAGTTACTATTTTCATTTTAAAAATTTATAAATGTAAATTATAACATAGAAAAAAATTAAACTATAAAATTTTTAAATTGACAGGATATTTTAATTTAAATGACAAAAGTTTAAAGTTTGTTGACTTAATATATATATTTATTTATTATTATGAACATATAAAAGAATAATATGGGTTTTTTATGTTAAGATTGAGTTCGGAAATAGATCCCTCAACCGTATATGAAATGAGTAGAGGAAAAGACTCCTTTTCTATAGGCAGGGACAAAAAAAGTAATATTATAATTGATAATGATAGTAATGTTTCAAGACAACATGGGCAAATATTTTTTAAAGATGGGAAATACTATTATAAAGATTTAGGGAGTACTAATGGAACAATTATCATAAGAAAAAGAAATAAAATTTTTCTTGATGGAGAACAATTCTGTCAGTTAGGTTTGAAAGATAGTGACAGATTAATCTGTGGTGATACGGTTTTTTTAATTGAAATAGATGTAATAGAAAAAGAAGCGATAGAATCGTATGACGAAGCAAATGGTACAAAGACCATAATATTTTCCCAGAATTTACAGGATATTGATAAAATCAAAAGTTCTGTGGAATTTGAGGGTAAAACCCTTGAAACCTTATATGAAATGTGTACCTACCTTCAAAGTACTCTGGATATAAATACTGTTTTAGATAATATTGGAAATTCTATATTAAAAGTTATAGAAAAATGTGAAAATGTCGTTGTAATTCTTGGGGAAGTAGGTGCTACAGATATACTCCCTATGTTTTATAAATCAAGAAATAATGCATACAAAAATGAGAACATTCCTTTGAGCAAAACTATTTTAAGGCGGGTGTATCATGAAGGAGCAGCTTTTTTGATTGAAGATACACAAAAAGAGTATAACGGGATAGAGAGCATTTATGATGCTCAAATTCGAAGTGTTTTATGTGTTCCCCTATGGGATGATAAGGGTATAATTGGTGTGATTCAAATAGATAACAGAAGTTTAAGCAAAGCATTTACAGAAATTGACCTGAAGATTCTTACAATATTTGGTTATTATGCAGCAATTGCTCTAAAAAATGCCCAATTATTTAATGATGTTTTAATGGCTAAAGAATCAGAAGAACATACCCGTAAGATATTCCAGAGGTATGTACCCCAGGAAGTGGTTGACGAAATTTTGAAAGTAAAAACACAAACCTTAATTAACGGAGAATTACGCAATGTAACGATTCTTTTTTCTGATATTCGTTCTTTTACATCCCTCTCTGAAGAATTAAATCCGGAAATTCTTGTGTCAATGTTGAATGATTATTTTAAAGAAATGGTGGACATAATATTTAAATATAATGGCATTCTTGATAAGTTCATTGGTGACGGTATAATGGCGGTTTTCGGAGCGCCCCACTCTTATGGCAATGACCCTTTAAATGCCGTAAAATCCGCAATTGAAATGATTAAAACTTTGGAAAAAGTTAATCTTCAAAATAAAATGAAAGGATTGAATCCTTTAAATATAGGTATAGGAATACATACTGGAGATGCAATCGTCGGGAATATTGGATCTGAAAAAAGAATGGAATACACAGTAGTGGGAGATACAGTTAATACTGCATCTCGCATTGAACTCCAGTCAGCCACAAAAAATAATACAATTCTTATTAGTGAGAATACTTATAAATATGTCAAGGCTTATTGTAAAGTTTCCGAGTGGGACTATATTTATTTAAAGGGAAAAGCTGAAAAAATTAAGCTTTTTGAGGTAATAGATGAGAATATTTAAGCCGCTATTTTACGTTTTAATTCGTTTATTTCATGTTCCAGATGAGCCATCCTTTGCTCTAATTTAAAGTGTTCATCCCTTCTTACAATAACTTCATACAGTCGATCCATCCTTTTATTAATTTCGTCAATTTTTTGAGTTAACTCCTCTCTAACAGTATCGATTCTATCGTTGGTATCATCAATTCTCTTGTTGGTATCATCAATTCTTTTGTTGGTATCATCAATTCTTTTGTTAATTTCATCAATTCTTTTATTAGTTTCATCAATCCTCCTGCTCTGGTCTGCAAGGTGGATATTTATATCATCTAATCTTTTGTTGGTTAAAAGC
>JAXHUS010000309.1:0-3379 GCA_034189305.1 Thermodesulfobacteriota bacterium
TTTGTTAGGGGGAACGCACTTCAGTCTGGACGGACTAAAACTTTCCTCGAATGCGTCAAAGGAGTGGAGCGGGACCTTTTCCGATTTAAAAAAGAAACAGGAAGCCTTGAAGAGAAAAGTGCAAGAGGCGGTCCTTTTGTCAATGGAAAGTAAAAGTGTACCAATTAAGGGAAAATAAAAATGTACCACCATAATTAGGAAAGAAAGTTTAAATAGGAGCAGTTATCATTTTATCACCTCCTTTTCTTGAAAAAGTTGTTTATTAAAAGAATGTTCTTTTAGTCTGTAGCTGTGTCCTTTGATATTGATCACCTTACAGTGATGAAGGAGTCGGTCAAGAACGGCAGTAGCAATAACGGGATCACCGAAAAGCTCCTGCCAGTCTCCAAAACTTTTGTTTGAAGTAATGATGGTGGAACTTTTCTCATAGCGATAAGATACGAACTGGAAGAATAGATAAGCTTCCTGAGTATCTACCGGAAGATAGCCGACTTCATCAACAATAACCAAACCGGCATTTAAATACGGTCTATTTTTATCCTGACTTTCCTTAAGTTTACTGATCAAGACGTCCATGGTGGTGAAGTAAACCTTAAAACCATAGTAACAGGCCTTAATAGCCAGGGAAATTGCCAGATGGGTTTTACCCACCCCGGGAGGACCCAGAAAAATAACGTTTTCATTTTTGGTGATAAAGGTAAGATCAAAAAGCTCCATCACTGCTTTTTTATCTAATTGAGGATGAAAAGAGAAATCATATTCCTCAATTGTTTTGGCAGTGGGAAGATCAGCCCTTTTCAATGCAATGTTAATCCTTCTTTTCTCCTTGCTATTCACCTCTTCTTCCAGAAGATGATCCAGAAATGCAAGATAGGAGTGGTTGTTCTCCTCAGACTGCTGGACTATGGTTTCCAAGATTTCTCCTGCCCTTGTTAACTTAAGCCGCTTGAGGTTGTCCTGGAGACGTTCATAGGTTAACTGTTCCATAAAACACCTCCATTTGCATATTGTTCATACTCTAAAAGAGGACGATAGGCTGCCTTTAAGTACAAACTGCCGTTGGTTAACCCTCGGGTGGCTTTGCCTTTATTTTTTCCATATTTCCGGCATACTTGTTCTTTATCATGCTTTAGCTGTTCATAAAATTTTGGATCACCAAGAAGATATCTTTTACCTGTCGGCTCCCGATAACTGGCTAAGAGTTCCTGGTCGTGATAAATACGAATCAATTTGTCCTTTATCTTGAGCATCACCTTTTTTCCCACCACATGATAGGGAACCACATAACGATTGCCATTATAAGAAAGCTGACAATCCTTATATACTTTACGAAAAACCTTTATTGAGGTGTCGTAATTAGACAGGGGAAGTTTTCTTAAACAGGTGATCTTCTCTTCCCATCGTTAGGAATCGGAAAACATATTAGTTTTGCGAAAAGAAACTAAATTTGATATGATTTTATATTAATATCTTTTTTATTTTAAAGGCTAAGTTAATAAAGATTTAAAAGCAATATGATAATAAATAAAAATTCAATTTTTCTGTCGGTTTTTCTCCTGGTTATAATACTTGACCAGGCAAGCAAATACATAATAAGGCAGAATCTGTTATTAAACACATCACAGATTCAGATTTTTGATAACTTTTTTCAGATTATCTATATAAAAAATCCAGGGATTGCCTTTGGAATGCTCTCATCTCCTGAAAAAAGCCCATTAAAGCTTATCTTTCTTATAGGGGTTTCCATAACGGCACTTTTTATTATCTTTTTGTATTTTAGAAAATTACCCTCTTCCGACAAAATTTCATCTTTATCCCTTTCATTGATTGCAGGAGGTGCTTCTGGCAATCTAATAGACAGAATATATTTTGGTGAGGTAATCGATTTTTTAGATTTTCACCTATATCATAAATATCACTGGCCGGCATTTAATATAGCAGATAGTTCCATTTCAATCGGATGTCTTATTCTAATATTTACTGTTTTTCAAAATAAAAAAGAGGGAAAATGCACCCCGTTTTAATAGACTTTGGAAGGTTTAAAATATACAGTTATGGAGTCTTTATCTGCATCGGATTTTTTATTGGTCTCTTTCTTGCGCAAAAAGAGGCAAAAAGATGCAATTTATCCCCTGACAGTATCTCCGATTTAGCATCCTATCTTTTAATTGGAGCAATTATAGGCTCTC
The DNA here is from genome assembly GCA_034189305.1 of Thermodesulfobacteriota bacterium. Lineage (GTDB taxonomy): Bacteria > Desulfobacterota > WTBG01 > JAXHUS01 > JAXHUS01 > JAXHUS01. The sequence continues at coordinate 2,190 of JAXHUS010000309.1, forward strand.
GTCTTCTATATGTTATTGATAACTGGAGATATTACAGTGAAAATCCACTGGAAATATTTATGATATGGCAGGGGGGTTTAATTTTTTTTGGAGGATTGATTCTTGATATTTTTATCTGCTTTTTATATCTATGGAGGCACAAACTTCCTTTCTGGGAAACGCTGGATACCATTTCCCCATCCGTTGCAATAGGTCAGGGATTCGGCAGAATCGGCTGTCTCTTTGCCGGATGTTGTTACGGGAAACCAACAGATGTGCCGTGGGCCATTGCCTTTAATAATCCTTTGAGTCTTGCCCCCCAGGGTGTAAGTCTTCATCCTACCCAGCTATATTCTTCTTTTTCCAATTTTATGATCTTTTTCTTTCTATTTTTTCTCCAAAGAAAAGAAAAAAGGTTCCCGGGGCAGATTGCCTGTTCCTATATTATACTTTCATGCCTTTTCAGGTTTTTTATTGAAAATCTTAGGGGTGATAAGAGGGTCTATATTATTCCTGATATCTTGAGTGAGGCCCAGTTGATTTCCCTTATTTTTATCGCTGTTTTCCTTTCTGTTATGTTCTATCTCAGGAAAAGAAGCATTTCGTACATAGAGTAATCAATCATTACCGGCTCAATAAAGAATATCTACCCTGTCCTCTCCATTATACCCGATAGAAGCCTTTCAAGCCCTTCTTCTATATTAATTATGGGATTATACCCAAAATCTCTTCTGGCTCTGGAAATGTCAAAAAAATGCGATGTTGCCAGTTGAGCAGCCAATAATCTTGTCATTACGGGCTCTTTCTTCAAGTTAAGAATCCTGTGGAAAATCTCTAAGAATAACCCTATTATTTTAGCCGTATTATATGACACGGATCTTTTTATGGGGGGAATTTCCAGTTTTTTCAGAACTTGACTGATAAAATCCCAGAGAACAACAGGCTTTCCATCACTAATAAAATAACATTGGCCGGCAACGGGTGAGCCGGGATATAGATGATCCGCCGCCAGCAGGTGGGCAGCAGCAGCATTTTCCACATAAATTGTATCGATTCTATTTTTCCCTTCCCCTATCTTTAAAAGCTTTCCGTCCTTTGCCTTCTGAATGAGTCTGGGCATAAGATGCGGATCATCAGGGCCCCAAATTAAATGAGGTCTTAAAGAAGTTGTCAGTAATGCGCCTTTGCCATTTGCTTCTATTACCAATTTC
>JAXHUS010000031.1:0-5103 GCA_034189305.1 Thermodesulfobacteriota bacterium
CCAATGTTATAGATCTTTCCTTTATACTCGATCGCAGCGGCTTCGATGTAGGAATGACTCAACCTATTCTTAAGTAGTTCATCTAATTTTTGCGACATCGATATCAAACCAACATTTTAGATGATCCTGCAATACCTGAAGCCATAAGTCTATTTTAGGCCCGGCATTATAATATATCTGATAGTTGGCTGATATTTTTTCCCCGGCGCTGTTTCCATCAGCATGTCCATTTATTCTGTCATTTTCACTCTTCATCCAATCAAATCCTATGCCTAATCTAATATCCTTTAATATCTCATATCCGATTAAGCCTTCGGCTTGATATTCTTCTCCAGGATTCCAGTCAATATCTGTATTTTTAAACCTATATTTGAATACAGCTTTTGCATCTGCTGTGAATCTCTTTTTTTCACCAAAATATTGAAAATAATACATCCCTGTTTCAATGTCCATCTGACCGGAACCGGGATTTACAGATTTGTCTTTATCGAAATTACCTGTTGGAAACTTGATGCCAAAGTCAATAGAATATGTGCCGCCCCAGATTTCGGGAAGAAAAGTTAGAGAAGATAATATGACATCTCCTAATCCCTCGGATTCTTCGCCTAAATAACCATTTTTTATTTTATTAACAGGAATAAATAAACCAAATCCAAAATTTTCAGTATAATAGTAGATAGGAACAATAAGGAGTTGAGAAAGGGTGAGATTAAAATCCTTGCCAGGATGTATTTTATCCCCGTCTTTATCTGTAAGGGTGTCCGCATGATATACCATTGGCCATAATTCATACAGGGCTGTGCCCGGTGAAGCTTTAATACCGTCAAACATCCTTACAGCATGGGAAGCAGAAGGAAAGCCGAAAAAATAAACAAGGGTTAGAACAATTGAAACAATTTTACTTAAATGAAAAGGTTTTTTTACCTTTTTTGATAAGAGAACATCCCTTATATCATAGATACTCAATACCCCTTCGGGGCATATTCTTACACATCTTCCGCACCCCATGCACTCAATTGTGTTTACCTCTCCCTTAGTCTTCACCAGATGGTTTATGGGAATACCCATATCACAGCTTTTTTCGCACAATTTACAATCAATGCATTTTTCTACATCTGCTTTAATCTTGTAAAATCCCAACCGGCTTAATATGCCCCACAAGGCACTGTAAGGGCATAAAAATCGACAGTAATTTCTATTGCCCATAATGGGAAGAAGGAGAAAACTCAGGTAATATGTATGGGTTACCAGGCCATAAAATGGTTTTCCCGCCTTATTATAAGAATTTGACGGATCAATTATCATGTAGCTTAAGTAAATTGCCATTAAGATAAAAAGAATTATCTTAAGATAGCGAAGTTTCCACCAGAAGGGGCCTTTTAATGTGTCTTCCCTGAATGCAAAGCCGGCGGTTTCTCTTACTGTTACACAGATACAATTCCAGCCACAGTCGGCCCTTTTTCCTATAAGGAGTACCGGAATGAAATATAAAAAGAAAAGAAGGGTTCCAACGGTATGAATATCCTCAAGAAGAGGGCTTTTTATCCCGAATAAGGCGGGAAGGGGGCTCCAGAAGAGAAGATAGAAACCCAGGATAGCTGTAATCCTAAATTTTTGATAAGTTTCTTTCTCTGTAAGAACCCTGAATAATCCAAAGGATATAATGATAATAAATACCAGATATTGATTCAGATAAATCTCCCTGTTTAAAAAGCGGATTTCTACAGGATAGTAATAGTCAAATATTACGATTATAATAAGCCCTATAAAACTGATAACCTTTAATGGATCCATAAAAAAATCACACTATTCATTAATAATTAAAACCATATTAGCAAGGTACAAGGTACAAGGTGTAGGGTGTAAGGTGTGGGATTTCGGGTAATAAAGACCCTGCACTTTAAACCCTGAACCTTTTACTTTCTTTTTTGCACCTTATTCTTTGCATTCATTTGTACTTTGATCTTCGATATTTGCCATTTATAGCATATTTAAATATTACCCACATCATCTTAATCCCCACCAGTAAACTTATAAGAAGGTTACCCGACACCTTTGATCTTCCTGCCAGTCGCTTGCGGGAACTTACGGGGATTTCAGTAATTTTAAGACCTTTTTTTGCGGCCTTTATCTGCATTTCAACTGTCCAGCCAAAATTTTTATCCTCCATGTCAAGCTCTAAAAGGCTTTCAAATCTTATTGCCCGGAAGGGCCCCAGGTCAGTATAATTTGTGCCGAACAGGCGGTTAATGAAAAATGTAACCAGATAATTTCCAAAAAGTTGATGCATGAAAAGGGCTCCCTTCTCCTTCTTTCCTGAATTTCGGGAACCCACCGCAAATTCATATCCCTCGTTTTTAATAGGTTCTATAAGACTTTCTATCTCTTCCGGCTTATTACTCCCGTCTCCGTCCATAAAAACCACCACATCAACCGGCTTTTGCCTTAAATATTCCATTCCTTTTAAACAGGCCGAGCCATATCCTTTTGTAGGCTCATAAAGCACTGTAGCCCCCATACTTCTTGCTACTTCCTGTGTATTATCCAGGCTTCCATTGTCCACCACAACAACCTCCTGTATTAAATGTTCCGGTATTTCTTTTAATACCAGAGGCAAAGCCTCTTCTTCATTCAGTGCAGGGATTATAATAACGGTTTTCATATCTTAATAAGTTCCATTGAATCATGAAAACAAAAATGTTATTGTTCCTGCATAAACAGAAAATAACTTTACATATAAATAATAAAAGGTAACCTTTTGACATTTATTCATCTGGATTTTTCACTTGAAAATACATTTAAAAGCCTCCCTACCCACCTTTAGGAAAGGGGAGGTTTGGGAAGCCCCCCCTTTTTTAAAGGGGGATTTTCATGCTCCTTTGTATAATTTATTACATGAAGGTTTCATTTGTATGTTATGAATGAAAGATAAACCCATGGTTTTCTTGTTATTTTTGGGATTACTGGAGGAAGTTTTTTGCCTGGGCATCCTTTGTCTTGGAGATTTAAGAACAAATGTTTTATGGTTCATCCCTGTCTATCTTCTATGTTTTATCCCCTATTTTCTTTCCGTTAATGTCATTAAAAAAGGAAAAACAGAAGCAAAAAAGATATTGTTAATCATAATCTTATTTGCTGTTCTTTTCCGGTTAACACTTTTTTTAAGCCCTCCAACCCTTTCTGATGACATATACCGCTATCTTTGGGACGGCAGGGTAGGCAGTCACAGCATTAATCCTTATTCCCATCCGCCGGATGCGGAAAAAATTTCCTGGCTCAGAGACAATTACTATTCTATGATCAATCATAAAGAGATTCCCACTATTTATCCCCCTTTTACCCAGATCATCTTTACTCTGACAGACAGACTCCTTCATTCTATTCAAGGTATGAAAGCCGTATTTATAATGTTTGATGTCATGATTATATTTGTCATTTACAAAATACTTTCTTTTAAAAGATATAATCCCCTTCTTATCATAATCTATGCATGGAATCCCCTTATTTTAATTGAGTTTTCCGGAAGCGGTCACAACGATTCCCAGGCCATATTCCTCCTTGTCATTTCCTTGTATTTTTTTTTGCTGAATCGTTGTAATCTGTCTGTTATTTTTCTTTCCCTTTCTTTCCTTTCCAAGTATCTTGCCATCCTTTTTCTTCCTTTATACCTGAGGAGGGTTAAAAAAAGCTCTCTGCCATTGTTTTTTTTTATTGCTATCTGCCTTTACCTTCCTTATCTCAATGCCGGAAGGAACCTTTTTTCAGGGTTACTAACATATGCAGAGCACTGGAGATTTAATGATTCCATATTTCAAATACTGTTATGGACAACCGGTTCCGTAATTGTTTCAAAATGCATTGCCGTATCGGTTCTAATGCTTGTTTTATGCCGCCTCTTAAAATGTGGTAAAGATATATTGCAAGCCTCGTATTTTTTAACGGGAACATGTATCCTTTTATCTCCCACCCTTCATCCATGGTATCTTACATGGCTCATTCCTTTTCTGTGTTTCTTTCCCAGTAGAGCATGGTTATTGTTTTCCGCCCTCATAGGTCTCTCCTATTATGTCCTTGTGGACTATACAGTTAAAGGAATCTGGCATGAATCTCCGTATATAAAAATATTGGAATTCATTCCCTTTTACTCTCTACTCCTGTATGAAAAGTTGGCGTCCTTAAAGAGTCCACCAGACAGCCAGTGAAAAATTATTCCCGGCGCTTACAGCCTTTCCGTAAACATAAGGGGTGTAAGTAAATTCCATAAATATGTTTTTTATCATTTTGTAAGTTGCCGTTAATTCTAATTTTCCCAGGTCATATTCGTATCCCAGTTGTGGATTTCCATAGGACGTGGTTACAATATCCGCATTATCAATACTTAGTGTTCCGTCAAGCTTTGTTCTTAATGAAAACCTTTCCGAAAGGGAATATCCAAACTCGAAAAGATATTTGAATTCGTCAGCCGGGGCTTCCGCCCGCCACATATAGCCCCCTTCCATTCCAAAGTATGCCGGAGTGGGCCACAGGGATTTTCCCAATAAAACCCTCAATTCCCCATCCCATTGACCATTTCCCAGGGGCACGTCCTCATTTTCGTCATATGCCTCGGGAATTTTTACCTTTGACTGTAGGGATAATACAAAAGGCTTTTTTAATAGACAAAACTTAATCCCTGCCTCTATGTCTCCAACCCCCCAGCTATCCGATTTAAAATCGTCGTCTTCATAATGCAGGTGCTTATATGGAACAGAAGATATTATGGCCACTCTGTCAGAAAGCCCGTATTCCTGATACCAGGTAAGATTAAAATCATAAAATCCTCCGTCGTTGGGAAGGGAATACAAATGACCATTGCCATCAAAGTTTTTTTCGGAATAAAAGTAGTTTATACTAAATTTGTTATACATCTTTCCTTTTTCCATTGTCCATGCCCCGGCAAAGGCAAAATTGGTTAAATAAAAGAAAATCAAGGCATATGTTAAAGATATAAATATTCTTGCCATTATTTATTTCTCCCTTCTTTTTTTCTTTTTACCCTGTCTTTTGCAAGGAACTGATAAATCGCCAGCAGGGACGTATAGAAAAATCCTGCCAGGAAAATAA
>JAXHUS010000310.1:0-2946 GCA_034189305.1 Thermodesulfobacteriota bacterium
CTTTTGAGTCAAAATTCAGACTTTTTATAATCTCAGGTTCATACTGGCCTTTTTCTGCTGAAACAAGCAGAATAGGGTGCAAAGCCCTTATAAGTTCGATCTGGTTATTTTCTTCAACGTGTGGGGCACAACCTGAAAAACCTTGACTTAAAAGGGCTTTGGATAGTGTTATTTCAATTTCTTTCAGAATCTCTAAGTTATTGAGGATGATGGATGAATTGTTAGATACTGTATCCGTTAAGGACTTCAATATTCTAAGGATTTCTTCTTCTTCCTCCTTTATCAGGATATTAATTTTATTGTTATCTTCAATAGTCTCCAAAGGCTCTATAAAATTTGTAGATTTGCTATGGGAATAATCATGTACCACCCCTTTTATCATGTAACTTAAATTTGATCGAACAGGTAAAACATATCGACCATTTCTTGATGTAATAATCCCCTCCTGAAAAACATTTACTAAATCCTTGCTTAAAAGAAGTCTTTCCAGATTTTTCCTTACCCTCTCCCTTAGTCTTTTTAAACTAACCCTTATCCCCTTTAACTTTGTACTTGCTGAATCCAGAAAAGCACCATATTCATCAAAGGTAATGGATAGCATTTCTTCAAGACTTACGATAGGAATTAAATCTTTAACGAAAGCCTTTAGACCGGGGTATTCTTCATCAAAGGAACTTAAATATCTTTTTAGATTTTTACAGGCCAGCAGCACACCCCTTATTTTTATAAACTCTTCAGGATAGATAATACTGTCTTTTATTCTTGCTTTTCTTATAAGTGGTTCTATATCACAGCTACCTTCTATGGGGAGTCTTCCCTTTGCTGAAAGAAGTGTTATTAATTCCGAAACCAGGTTGAGCTTATATTTAATCTTTGTAACATCACTTTCAGGAAAAAGATTTTTGCATCCTTTTTTCCCAAGGTCGGAATATGAATAATATGATAAAAATTTTAGAATTTCATAAAAACCCAGGGTTTTTAATGTATGTTCATCCGTTTCCATTTTACACAAAAATGATTTATGAAAAGTTATTCACCTTTAAATTCAGGCAACCTCTTTTCTCTTGAAGCAGTTATAGCTTCTTTATGGTCTTTGGTTTTAAGGCATGTATATTGATATTCTATTACTTTTTCAATATCCTGAAGAAAGTTTCTATTCCAGCCCTGGTTAACTAAACTTTTTACCAATCTTAAAGAAATCGGTGGCTTTCTTATTATCTCATTACAGAATTTTTCTAATGCAATTGGTAATTCTTTATCATCAAGGCATCGGTCAATTAACCCACAGGAAAGCGCTTCACCGGCTTTTATAACCTCGCCTAAAAGGGCCATTTTTTTAGCCCTTGTAAATCCGATTAATTTACTTAGTCGATGACTTCCTCCAAGGTCTGGTATTACCCCTAAATTTACCTCTGGCAGACTGAATATTGATCTTTTGCCGGCAAATCGAAAATCACAGCATATAATAAGTTCAAGGCCGGCACCTATACAGAAGCCTTGTATCTCAGCTATGGTTGGTATTTCTAAATTTTCAAGTTTATTATAAACTTTTTCCTGCATATATTTTAAGTGTTTTCCAAGTTCCTGTTGGTCCATTTTCCAGAAAACGGGCAGGTCGTTAACATCAATTCCCGAACTGAAATATTTATTACCCCCGGAGATTACCAGAACCCTTGCTTTACCGGAATGAGAAAGTTTTTCAAGGGCGTCGCCCAATTCATCAATTATATTAAAATTGATGGCATTTTTTACCTCTGGTCTATTTAAAGTTATTCTACTGATATTTCCGTCCTCTCTGTATATTATATTTTTATAATCATGCATTCAATCTCTCCTTTTATTTTTTTAATAAGTAATTTAAGCATAAAGGAAGTAAAGTCCTATACCATTAAATTGATAATTACCGTATATCTCTTTTTCATCCAAGTAACAGGATAATTTCAATTTTTTTAATTAAATCTAAAGGGCTCTTTTTTGCTAAAATCAGGTAAAAATACCGGTTTATTATTATCCTTTTCCGGATACTGCACAAATACATTGCAAAATCCTAAAGATTTTGCATACATAAAAACTTTTTTGAATTCTTCTTTTGTTATTCTCCTGTTAAGCCCGGGAATTTCAGTACAATCTACAGGATAAAACTGGGACATAATACTTATAGGTAATTCTTTACCAAATTCGATAAATAAAATGGCCAGTGCATTTAATGAATTTTCTATATAACCGGGAAGTATTAGATGTCTTACCAATACACCTTTTTTTGCAATAATTTCTCCCCCTTTTTTTCCACCATCTTTATATCTGGAAAAGCAATCTAAAAACCCCTTTTGTTTAACCATTTCGTAAATGGCTTCTATTGCTGTTTTAGGATAATCTTTACAATTTGATAAAAACATTCCCAGATCTTTATCCGAGTATTTAAAATCTGGCAGGTATATATCTGCATATCCACCAAGCAACTTTATAACTTTACATCTTTGATATCCGGAAAAATTAAATACTATCGGCAATAATATATTTTTTTTGCGTATTATATTTACAATTTCAAAAGTATAGGGAATAAAATGGTCCGGGGTAACGAAGTTTACATTATGGATATTTTTCTTGATGTATAATGCTTCAATTTCCTTTGCCACTTCATAAGAGGATGTAATTTTACCTAATCCCTGATGGGAAATCTGGAAATTCTGACAATACTTGCATTTTAGAGAACAACCGGCAAAAAATACCGCCCCTGATCCTTTTCTTCCTGAAATAGGTGGTTCCTCGCCAAAGTGGGGAAGAATTGCAGAAACCTTTAAGTTTGCATCTTCCCCACAAAATCCTATATTTTTTAATCTGTCAATACCGCAGGATTTAGGACATAATCTGCATTGCGTAAAAGCAGAAACCAACCAACCATTTTTACCGGCCATTACTTTTAAATATTAAATTGTTTCTTATCAG
>JAXHUS010000311.1:0-14703 GCA_034189305.1 Thermodesulfobacteriota bacterium
TATCAAATGTTGAAGGAAAAGGATATACCAACCCTGGTTTTGGAATTTGATATTACAGTACCTGAAGGACAATTTAAAATCAGGGTGGAAGCATTGCTTGAAACTCTAATTGGTGACCTTATTTAATAAAATTATAACTCCATATATTTTAATTGGAGTAAATTGGAGGAAAAAATGGCAAAGAAAAAACCTAAATACCCAACCGCACCCTTAAAAATATGGAATGATGCAAAAAGTTTAAGATCGAATTTTTTTCAGGAATATGTGGATATACACAAGAAGGGTGGAATAAGAATTCTTTCAGCCACTGGAATCAGCCTTACATTTTCTGCTGGAATCCGTGATGCAGTAATCATGGGGGCTGAACCCTTTGCTGCAAACACTGCATTCTGGAACGATTTCAGCCTGCAATGTCTCGAAGCATGTGAAAGGCTTGGATGGAGCAGAGAAATCTGCGGATATACTAAAAACACCTGGGGAGCTGCCCTTACTGGTAAATATAAACTACCTACCGGAGAAGTTATAGATTTTCCCACTCCCGATATTATGACTTCTTTTTCCCTTGCGCCATGTCACAATAAATGGTTTCAATATTTAGGAGAAACCAAAAATGTTCCATTTTATCTTTTTGACCTGCCAAAGGTATATCCGTACAATACGGAAAGTATGATTAAATATCTTACCGTCCAGGCAATGGACTATATTGAGTGGCTTGAAAAGAAGACAAAAAGAAAATTTGATGATGAACTTTTTATTGAATGTGTAAAGAATGAGACCAGATCTTTCCATAAATGGACCCAAATTATGGAGTTGAATAAAGCTGTACCGGCACCCCTTGATGAAAAGACCATATTCTCCCTTGTCGTTCCAAACCTTACCTTCCCTTATAGAAAAGAGGCCCTTGAATTTTATGAAAAATTGCTGGAGGAGGTTCAGGAAAGAGTGGACAAGGGTATAGCTGCCGTTGAACATGAACAATTTAGAATTATTACCGACGCGATTCCTCCGTGGCCTTATTTAAGTTTGTGGAGGTGGATGGAAAAAGAGTATGGTGTGATTTCCATTGGTTCGCCGTATTGTATAGCCCTTGCCGGTTCATGGATGCTTGATGATGAGGGGAATTTTATTCCCGTACCAACTCCTGAGGAGAAAGGAATGCCCCTTAATACACGTGAGGAAGCAGTAAGAGCCCTTGTATGGTATAAAACCCATTTTGCCACGGAGACTCTGTATACAATAGCAGGAGCAAAAATTCAGCATGAAATGACTGTTGCCGTTGCAAAACAATGGAAAATCGATGGCGCTATTCTGCATCTTAACAGAGGCTGTACAATGCAGGCATTAGGTGGAGTCGGGGGCAAAAACAGACTGGTAGAAGAAGGAATCCCCGCCATTAATTACGAGGGAAATGACGGTGATCCAAGGGATTTAAATATGGCGCTTACAAGAAGACAAATAGATGCCTTCCTTGAATCTAACGGCGTAGAGAAATTAAAAAAATTAGAGGACTAAAAAAAGTAAAGAAATTTTATTATTAAAGTGTTATTTATATAGATTTCCTTTGAGTATCATTTTAAGATATTCAAAGGAAATACTGTTTTTAGATAATTTATATAATAAAAAGAAGAGGTTAAAAGAGTATGGCATATATGATACCAGAAGATTGCATTTATTGTGGGACATGTGCGGAAGAATGTCCTAACGAGGCGATTTATGAAGGGGAAACCCAGTTTATCATAGATTCTGATAAATGTACGGAATGTGTTGGTTTTTATGAGAGCCCGCGATGTAATGAAGCATGTCCTTTAGATTTACCTCAACCTGATGATTCTCATGAGGAAACCAGGGAAGAACTGCTGGAAAAGTGGAAGGAACTGCATCCGGGAAAAGAACCTAACTTATTTTAAATAATACAAAAAAAGGAGGTTAAAATGGAAATTAAAAAAATTGCGGTATTAGGGGCAGGGGTTATGGGCAATGGAATTGCTCAGGTATGTGCTACTGCCGGATATAAAGTTTCACTCCGGGATATTGACCAGAAGTTTGTAGACCGGGGCATGAAAAATATTGAAAAAAATATGAATAAGGCTGTAAAAAAGGGGGTCATGCTTGCCAGCGACATGGACAATATGCTTAAAAACATTAAGCCCACTATGGATATAAAAGAAGCGGTAGATGGCGCCCAACTTGTTATTGAAGCAGCAACAGAAAATATAGATATTAAAAAGGCGATTTTTCAGGAAATTGACCCCCTGTGCCCGCCTGAAACCATCTTTGCTTCAAACACCACCGCAAAAAGTATAAGTGAGATGGGTGCGGTTACAAAAAGACCCGAACGTTTTATTGGAATGCATTTTTTTAATCCTCCTCATTTAATGAGATTAATTGAGGTAATAAGAAGCCTTGCGACCTCTGATGAAACCTGTGATATTATAAAGGAATTATCTAACAAATTACGAAAGAAAGCGGTAATAATAAAAGAGTCTCCCGGTTTTATAGTAACACGAATTTTTGCCGTATTGATTAATGAGGCTTTTTTTGCTTTAATGGAGGGTGTGGCATCACCTGAAGAAATTGATGAGGCTATGCAACTGGGTGTAAATCTCCCTGCAGGTCCATTAAGGACTGCTGATTTTATGGGAATTGATATTTGTCAATCTACCATGGAGACACTTTACAATGAATTTGGAGACCCCAAATACCGTCCATGCCCTTTAATCCGAACTTATGTAAGGGCCGGCTGGCTTGGAGTAAAAACCGGCAGAGGAGTTTATGATTATAGCAAAAAATAACTTTTTATAAAGGAGGAGAAAATGAAAGCAATAGATGTTCACTGTCATTTAAGTGTGAATGAAATGATGAGGGGTGCAATCGGTCCTTTTAATGCGGAGATGGAAAGATATTACAAAATGAAAATGCCCGACAAAACCATTGAGGAGATGGCAAGGGATTTTACAGCTGTGGATATTAAGTGTATGCCCACAGGATGGGATGCAGAGACAAACACCGGTATGCCGAAATTTTCCAATGATAAATTAGCTGAATATATCAAAAAATTTCCTGACGCCTTTATTGGCGGTTGGGGATGTATAGATCCATGGAAAGGAGAGGAAGCAATAAAAGAACTTAAGCATATTATGCTGGATTTAAAGTTAAATGGAATTAAATTTCAGCAGGGAGTTCAGGGTTTTGCTCCAAATGATAAAAGATTTTATCCCATCTGGGAAACCTGTGTAGAACTTAATTGTCCTGTACAGTTTCATTGCGGAAGTACCGGAATGGGCGCCGGTATTGCAGGTGGTATGGGAGTTCATATTAAATATTATGATCCCCTCATGATTGACGATGTAGCGGCGGATTTTCCAAAGTTAAAGATCATCGCTCTTCATCCGGCATATCCCTGGCAGGAAGTAATGATTGCGGTTTTACGTCATAAAGGCAATGTGTATAATGAACTTTCAGGTTATCTGCCAAGAAGATTCCCACCTGAATTAGTTAAAGCAATACCTGAACTTCAGGATAAAATTATGATGGGTTCTGATTACCCTGCAATTATTCCGGCAAAATGGCTGGATCAATTTGAAAAGCTGGGTTTTGGACCTGAAATTAATGAGAAGGTATTCATTAAAAATGCCCAGAGAATACTTAACTTAAATGTGTAAATAGCGGAATAATTTAAAGTTTACCTGAAATTTTCAAAAATTGGGCTGCATTAATTGCAGCCCTTTTCTTTTTATATGAACATTGTATTTTATGATGAATATTGTGTTATACTATCTATCCCAAAAAAATGTTTGAATCTTTTAGGCAGTACAAAACGTAATATGCAGGAAGAAAATGGGGGAATATAATTTCACTTTTTTATTCTTGCAATCGGGGTTAAGGTGTAAGGTGAAAAAGGTATAGGTTATAAGGGGGAAAATTACCCTGCACCCTATACCTATACTTTTACCATATACCCTAAAACCTGTACCTTATCTTTATTTTGCATTTTAAAATTTGTATTTTGAATTTACCAAAAATTGCATTAACAATTTTTGGGTCTATAGAAAGGGGCGTTACATGGATTTTGATCTTACAAATGAACAGCTGGCAATTCAAAAAGCTGTAAGAGAATTTACAAAAGGAGAATTTGATCGGGATATTGCAATTGAGCATGAACTAAAGCATATCTTCCCGAGACAATTATTGGAAAAGGCATGTCAACATGGGTTTATCTGTATTCACTTTCCCGAAGAATACGGGGGGCAGGGATATAATGTTCTGGAAAATATATTGGTTTTTGAGGAATTTTGTCGCCAGGATTCCGGCTTTGGGGTATGTCTGTATCTGCCTACCTTTGGGTCTGAGTTAATCTTAAGATTTGGTAATGAGGATCAAAAGAAAAAATTTCTGCGGCCCCTTACAAAGGGGAAAAAAATTTCTGCTGCTGCCTTTACTGAGCCGGATGGCGGCAGTGATATTACTACGCTTTCTACTTATGCAGAAAAGAAGGGGGACGGTTATATTTTAAATGGAACCAAGACTTTTATCAGCAATGGTTCTATTTGTGATTATTGTATTGTTCTCTGTCAGACGGATCAGGATGTAAGGCCGGGCTACAAAGGTCAGACATTGCTTATTGTTGAGGCGGGCATGGAAGGGTTTGAGGCGACGGAACTTGAAAACAAGATGGGAATCAGGATGTCATCAACTGCTGAATTAAACTTTAATAATGTTTATGTTCCTCCTGAAAATGTTGTAGGGGAAGAGAATCGAGGATTTTATCATTCTGTGGAATTTTTCGATGAAAGCAGGCTTGCTGTGGCCGCTCTGGGGCTGGGGATTGCACAGGGGGCATTTGATCGGGCATTAAAATATGCTCAGGAAAGAAAAGCCTTCGGGAAAAAGATATTTGAGTTTCAGTCGATTCAACATAAATTAGCAGATATGGCCACAAAAATAGAAACTGCCAGACTTATTACATATAAAGCAAGCTGGAATTTTGATCAGGGTAGAATCGATCCAAAGCTCACCTCAATGGCAAAAATGTATGCTTCGAAAATTTCCGGTGAAGTAGCTTATGAAGCAATACAGATTTTCGGTGGTTATGGTTACCTGCTGGAGAATGAAGTGGAAAGATTCTATCGTGACGCCAGGATTACCGAAATTATTGAAGGAACAAGCGAAATTCAGATGAATGTAATTAGTAAATGGCTTACGAAATAATAATATTTTGTTTGATATAGTTAGAATCTGTTTAAATTTTATGAAATATTTAACGGACAGGGAGATAGAATGTACCGGGATTTAAAGGAAAAATTTTTACAGATTATTGAAAAAAATAATCTGGAATCTGAAGAAGTTGAGATTCTGGTAAAACACCTTAACAAAGAAGATGCAATTGGCGACCCTTTAGATAAAGATTATCCCCTCGTTAAAGGAAGGGAACGGTTGTTACAGGCAAATTTTTGCGGTTCCCTCGGCCAGGCATTTACTGATATGTATGATAATTATAATGGAAGCCTTTTTGAAATTCTACAGATGGATTTAACAGATAATTATAAAAGGGCTATATTTATTTCTACTTTAAATGCAGTAATGAGATATACCGGATTGGTAGAAAGAACAATCCATTGCCGTAATGATGGACCTGTAGAATGCAGCAGAGAGCTGGTACATTATATAAAAAGGAAGTACAATAAACCCAGAATAGCCCTTGTAGGGCTCCAGCCCAGGATGGCTGAAGGGTTGGCACGTAATTTTGAATTAAAAATAACCGACCTGGATAATGATAATATTGGCAAGGAAAAATATGGGGTAAAGATAGAAGGCCCCGAGATGACAGAGAAAAATATTATCTGGTGTGATTTAGCCCTTGTTACGGGAACTACACTGACAAATGGAACCATGGAGCAATTTAGCGCCATTAAAAAGGCAATTTTTTATGGTGTTACCATTGCAGGTGTTGCAAATCTTTTAGGGCTTGAGCATTTTTGCCCTTATAGTCAATAGAATTGAAATAAGGGGTAATGCCTTTATACTGATGAATTAAAATTCTTTCACTGCCCTATATGATAAGTGCCTGATGAAAGATTTAATCATTGTAACTGTTGAAATATTTGTTAACATCCCTTACAAAAAAGGAGGCTGAAAATGGCTTATAAAGACCTCAGGGAATGGATAGACAGATTGGATATAGAAGGGGATCTGCAAAAAATAGATGTGGAAGTGGATTGGAATTTAGAGTTAGGGGCCATAATCCGCAGATCATATGATTTAAAAGAAAAAGCCCCTTTTTTCCAAAAAATAAAGGACTATCCCGAGGGGTATAGAATTTTAGGAGCCCCAGCAGGTACAAGCAAAAACCCTAATTACCAATTTACAAGGATTGCCACATCTTTTGATATGAAAAAAGATGCAAAGGCACAAGAAATTATTGAAGAGTATCTAAAAAGAAAGAAATATCCTAAAAAGCCTGTTATAGTAAAAGACGGGGTCTGTAAAGAGAATATCCATTTAGGGAAGGATGTAGATCTTAATAAGCTTCCTGCACCTCTGCTTCACGAAGGGGATGGGGGAAGGTATATTGGTACATGGCATTTGCAAATCACAAAAGACCCTGAGAAAAATTGGGTAAATTGGGGGATGTACCGTCTTATGGTTCACGGAAAAGACAGCATGGGAGGCATTATCGATCCGGCAAAACATATCGGTGAGATGTATTTTCAAAAGTACAAACCAAAAAATCTGCCCATGGAATGTGCTGTAGCAATAGGAACGGAACCCGTAAGCCCAATTATTGCCTGCACTTTCCTCCCATCCGGTGTAAATGAAGTGGATATTGCAGGCGGAATCAGAAATGAGCCTGTAGAGCTTGTTAAATGTGAAACGGTGGATCTGTTTGTCCCTTCTTCTTCGGAAATAGTTATTGAAGGCGAAGTGCTTCCTGACTTAACGAAACCAGAGGGGCCCTTTGGAGAATATACAGGTTATCGTGCAGGTGTAACATCCCCAAAACCGGTATTTAAAGTAAAGGCAATAACGCACAGAAATAATCCTATACTTACTGTATCATGTATGGGGGTTCCTGTTGATGACTGTGCTGCTGTAATGTCTATAACCATGGCCGCTGAAATCTTAGAAGAGTTAAGGAATAAAAGGCTGCCTGTTAAGATGGTATTTTGTCCTCCGGAGGCTGTAACTCATATGGCGGTTGTATCAACCAAAGTACCTTATCCGAATTTTCCAAAGAAGATAGCGCATTCCATCTGGGGTAGTACTGCTGGAATGTATCTTTACTGGATTGTTGTTGTAGAGGATGACGTGGATGTCACAAAAATGGAAGAAGTTCTCCATACTATAACCACAAGATGTCATCCTTATAATGGAGTATCAAAGATAAAAGATGCACCTGCCGCTGCTTTTCTTTTACCTTTTCTTCCTCCGGAAGAAAGACTAAAAGGTAAGGGTGCATATATATTATTTGATTGCACATGGCCTTTAGACTGGCCTGAAAATGCTATCCCCAAAAAGGCATCCTTTGATATTTTATGGCCCGAAGAAATTCAGCATAAAGTACTTAAGAATTGGGGGAAATATGGTTACAAGGTCTGATTAACCGTTTTCTTTAAAATATTATTTTATAAACCATATTCACCGTCATTATCTGTTCTTTCCTTTTTATCCGCCTTTAGATAGGCGTTCATAACGTGTCCGTATTTCCCTGACATAATTTACCGGTTCTGTTCCTCGACAGTATCCATATCGGGATCTTGAGGCAAAATATGGTTTTGCCAAAAGCAACATGGCCTTCTCTACGTTATTAAACCACTTGTCAGAATCAAGCCCCTGTTTATACCCAAAATTGAAGTAGCAATTTTGGGCGTCAAATTGAAATTGCAGAGAATAAAAAGGTGAAATTAAATTTTCCCGTTTTCCTTTAGCCTTTTACATTTTACATTGCTCGAAAAATGCAAAGGCATTTTTGGGATTAATGGTGATGATAAGGATGTGGTTTTAACATTTTGCATTTTATCAGATAGCCTATTTACCGGAACTTAACAATTTGGTACTATTACAATAAATATAGAAATTATTTTATTAAATAAGGGTTTTATCGAACTTGACTCTCGACAGAATAGATTTTTTTGTGATTGGGGGCTACTTCCTTTTTATCATTCTTCTTGGCAGCTTTTATGGGCGAAAGGAAAAGAACCTCACAGATTATTTTCTCGGCGGCCGGAATATAAAATGGTTTTTTATTCTCTTCTCCATTGTTGCAACTGAAGCCAGTGCATTAACCTTTGTGGGAGCCCCTGCCTTTGCTTATACGAACAACTGGACTTATATCCAGCTTGTAATAGGTACTATTCTGGCAAGATTCATACTGGCAGGTGTCTTTATTAAAGCCTTTTATCACAACAGGGTTTATACGGTTTACCAGTACCTGGGTATAAGATTTGGTGGTGGCAGTAAAAATATAAGCAGCATCCTTTTCCTTATGACAAGATGCCTGGCAAGCGGTGTAAGGCTGTTCGGAGCTTCAATACTGGTTTCAGTGGCAACCGGCCTTAATCCCCTGTCCTCAATAATCATCATTGCCTCTATTGCTACAATTTATACTATTATCGGCGGAATTAAAGCAGTTATCTTTACTGACGCATGTCAGGCAATAATTATGTTCGGAGGAGCATCTCTTGCCCTTTATTTTATCTACAGTGAAATACCACAGGGGTGGCAGGGAGTAATGTCAGCTACAACCGGGTTATCTAAATTCAAGACCTTTGACTTTTCTTTCAGTTACAAGGATGCCTATACCATCTGGGCGGGGATTGTGGGAAGCACATTTTTTACCCTGGCTACTCATGGAACAGACCAGGATTTGGTCCAGAGGATGCTCACGGCTAAAGATGCCTGGCAAAGCAAAAAGGCCCTGATTCTGTCAGGATTTATTGATATTCCCATTGTCGTTCTCTTCCTTTCCATCGGCTCTCTTCTTTTTGCCCTTTATCAAATAGTTCCAACCCCCGACTTGCCAGCAAAGGCGGACAATATCTTTCCTTATTATATTGTTCACGGCCTGCCCCCAGGTATTACCGGTCTTCTTATCGCCGGGGTATTGGCTGCAGCCATGTCCAGCATTGACTCGGCTTTAAATGCCCTTTCAACCACCTGGGTTAATGATTTTTATCGTCCCTACTTTAAAAAAGATGCTTCACAAAGGCATTATCTTACTATGGCCAAAGTTTTTACCGCTTTATTTGCCGTCTTCCTTATAGCCATAGCCTATCTTTGTAAAGATACAAAACAGGTTCTTATTCTGGGATTTGTAATCGGTTCCTTTACATACGGGGCATTACTGGGAGTCTTTCTTTTAGGCCTCCTTACAAAACGCGGAAATAACGTGGGGAATATGATGGGAATGACAGCAAGTATTATTGCCCTTCTATTAATAAAATTTTATACTGAAATAGCCTGGGTGTGGTATGTAATGATAGGAACTTTAATTACTTTTGGGATAGGGTATCTCTTTCCTTCAAAAAAAAAGATGTAGAATATTAATATTGGATTATAACAAAATTATGAACTTAGGAGTAAAGGTCGGTCAGAAATTAATGGTAGGAATTAGAGGTAGCACTCTGGATAAAGAGACCATAGAGTTATTAAAAGAAATTCAACCGGGTTCCATCATCCTTTTTAGGAGAAACATCACATCAGCTGCCCAGGTTAAGAGACTTATAGCTATGCTGAAAGAACTTCTTCCCTTCCCTCCCCTCACTGCAATTGATCAGGAAGGTGGTCTTGTGGCAAGGTTCACTAATGATATTACCGTATTCCCGGGGAATATGGCATTAGGAGCAACCGGTTCAGTGGAGCTTGCTTACCAGCAAGGACTTATCACTGCCGGACAGCTTAAAGATATTGGCATCGATATAAACTTAGCTCCGGTAATTGACGTGATTACTACTAATCATAACCCATGCATTACTATCCGTTCCTTTGGTGATGATCCCCTTAAGGTCTCTGAATTCGGCGCTGCTTATATTCAGGGGATACAGATGATGAAGATAGCGGCTGTGGCAAAACATTTTCCTGGTATGGGAGGGGCACAAATAGATGCCCATCTGGATCTTCCCGTGGTGAAAGTTTCTGAACATGCATTTCGTGAAATTCACTGGCCTCCCTTCAGAAATGCAATAGAAAATGGGGTTAAGGGTGTTATGTCCACTCATATATACTGTCCTTCTCTGGATAGCAAAGAAAAAAGGCCGGCTACATTTTCCCCGGAAGTTGTTGGAAATTGCCTTAGAAACAGGCACAACTTTCATGGTGTAATCTTCTCAGATGATTTAGAGATGGGGGCCATCGCAAGGTATTATTCCATCGAGGATGCTTGTATTAAAACGGTTGCTTCCGGTCATGACATATTGCTAATTTGCAGTGACTATAAGAAACAGAGGTCAGCCTTTTATACCCTGCTGCATGCCTATCAAAACTCGTTGCTATCCATAAAAGACCTGGATGCAAGTGTAAAAAGAATCCAGTCCCTAAAAAACTTTTGCCGGCTGGAATTGGATGAAAAACCTTCAAGTATTTCATCAAGGGAGCCTCAACTGACAGCCCGTCAAATAGCGGACGACTCTATCACCCTGATTGCCGATGGAGGGGGATTGCTCCCTTTGAAAGATGATAAAGGAAAAAGGGTTGTTCTGATTATGCCTGATCTTTCCACATTGGATGAAGTTGAAGAAGGCTACCATCCATCAGAAGAACATTTTTTCTATAAGGAATTCAGGAATTATTTCACTGGCAACCTTAAGATTCGGTTTATCCCGAGGGATATTTGCCCCCGGAAGGTTGAAGAACTCCTTAGGGAATTCTTGGAACAGGATACTGTGATTGCCTTCATTTATGATGCCCAGGCAAAGGAAGGGCAAAGGCTGCTTTTAAAGAAATTGCAAAAGCGTTGGGCAGGAGTGATATTCGTATTGGTGAGAAATCCTTTTGACGTTGAATTTATTAGTTCGAAGGATACCTGTCTAATTACTTACGGATACAGAAGAGAACAGTTTTATGCTTTACTAAAGGTTATTTTTGGTAAAATGGAAGTAAAGGGAAATTTGCCCCTAAAAGACCGGTTCAAATGTTCCTATTAAATAGATCAGTTGAAGTCCGGACATCGAAAGGGGATAGGGCTTACTACTTAAGCTGTCTTTAAGTGTTATGTTATTTTAGAAGTGCCTTAAGGGAAAGAATAAATGAATGCAGCCCTTTTACTCATTCAAACCATTTAAGCATGAAGTATAAAGTAAGACTGGGTATAGAAAAATTACTTGAAAAACCGCCTTTATGGCTAAAAGGAAAAAGGATCGGTCTTCTGGTCAATCAGGCTTCGGTAGACTCCCGTCTTCAGTATACGCATCAGCTTGTTGCTCAATTATTCCCTGAAAGCCTGAAAGCACTTTTTAGCCCACAACATGGCCTTTTTGGAGATAAACAGGACAATATGAAGGAATCTCCTGACTTTATCCACCCCCAGTTAAAAATTCCCGTCTTCAGTTTATACGGAAAAACCCGAATTCCCACCAGCGACATGTTTAACGAGATTGATGTTCTTATAATAGATATTCAGGATGTGGGAACCAGGGTATATACATTTATTTCCACTATGGCTCATTGCCTGAAATCTGCCTGTCAGTACAACAAAAGGGTTATTGTCCTTGATCGACCTAATCCTATTGGTGGAATCATGATGGAAGGCAATCTTCTAAAAGAGAAATTTCGCTCCTTTGTGGGTATATTTCCTCTTCCCATAAGACATGGTATGACTGTGGCCGAATTAGCCTGCCTTTTTAACCATTTCTACAAGATTGGTTGTGATCTTGAAATTATCCCCATGGAAGGATGGAAAAGGAGGATGTTTTTTGCCGACACCGGTCTTACATGGGTGCCGCCTTCTCCCAACATGCCCGGTCCTGAAACAGCTATGGTATACCCTGGACAGGTTCTTATGGAAGGGACCAATATTTCGGAAGGCAGGGGTACTACCAGACCATTTGAGATTTTCGGCGCCCCTTTTATTGATCCTTTTCACCTGAAAAAAACAATACATTCAAAAGGGCTGAAAGGTTTTTCTTTAAGGGAACTATTTTTTCAACCGACTTTTAATAAATGGGAGGGGGAAGTGTGCGGGGGATTACAAATTCATATTACCGATAGGAAACTTTATAAACCTTATTTTACAACTCTTACTATAATTCAGGCCATTATCTCCCTTTATTCCGGTCAATTCCAATGGAGTAAACCTCCCTATGAATATGAATATGAAAAGATGCCCATTGATCTCATTTTAGGAGACGGAGACTTAAGGAGCAAAATTGAACAACAAGAGGACCTGTCTAAAGTTGAAACGTCCTGGCAGGAAACCCTTATTAATTTCAAGGAGATATCCGGGAAATACTATCTCTATCATTAAAGGTACTGAGTGTTTACGGGTTTTGGTTGATAGTGTCCGGGAAAAGATAGTAAATTTTATGAGTTACTTGCATTTGAAATCTATACAGGCACATGATGCTTTTAAGAAGTCTTTATAAAATAATTAATTTAATTCCTGAACTCTGACCCCTGTGAACTTTTGCAAGGAGGTATTATCCTATGAGGGCAATGATTCTGGCGGCAGGGCTTGGAGTCAGGCTTGTACCCCTTACTAAAATACGACCAAAACCCCTCTTCCCTGTTTATAACCTCCCGGTTATAGCTATTATTATCCGCCAGTTAAAAGATACAGGTGTTACTCATCTCGCTATTAATACCCACTGGCTTGCCCCTATGATCAAAGATTATATTGACAGAGAAGACTTTGGGGATATTAATATTAAAATTGCCTATGAGCCGGAAATATTGGGAACGGCAGGGGGAATAAAAAATTTTGAGGAATTTCTGGGGAATGATCCTTTTTTAGTAGTTGCGGGGGATATTATTCACAACATTGATCTCGTCACCGCTTATGAACGTCATATAAAAAACGGACATCTTGCCACTCTCATCCTCCATAATTATCCCCCCTTTAACCAGGTGGAACTGGATAAGGAAAATAATATTGTGGGACTAAGGGGAAGGAAGCTGAAACATACTGCCGCCGTGTCTTTACTTGCCTTTACAGGCATCCATATTATATCTCCAGAACTCTTCAATGAAATTCCGGAAGGGAAGAAGGTAGATATTATTTCATGCTATAAGAACCTCATTCTACAAGGAGCATCAATAAAAGGAGAGATAGTTAAGAACAACTACTGGGTTGATATGGGGCATCTTCCGGCTTATCACCAGATACACCTTGATATATACAGGGATGGTAGGCGGCTGGGGTTTAAAAACTTTGAACCTTTTACCAATCCCTGTATAGGGTCCCATTCTTCCATAGGCACGGATACATTATCCAACGGATACGTGTCTATTGGAAAACATACTCATATTGGAAAAAAATGTTTCATTAAAAATTCCATTATCTGGGATCGTGTAGAAGTATATGATAATATTGCTGTTGAGAATTGTATCATCGGAGATGGGGTAAGGGTAAAGACCTCATTAAAAGATGCGGTAATAATAGGTGATTAGTGAATGAAACGCTTCCCGGGGATCAACTGCCCGAAGAACTGAAGGCCTTTGCTGAAGATTATTTACGGGATAACGGACATATATACCCTGACAGGATTTCCTGGACCAGACTTTTAGGAGATGGTTCCGATCGTGTTCTTTACCGGGTTAAAGGGGGAGAGACCTCTCTTATTCTTGTAATAAATGAAAATTCCCTGGCAAATGCCCTGGGGGTGAATGAAAATGATTCTTTTAATTATATATGCCGTCATTTAAGGGATAAGGGAATTGCCACCCCTGAAATCTATCGATACCAGAGGGAAAAAGGGTGGTTCCTACTGGAAGATTTAGGAACGGTTCATTTCTATGATGAGGCTGTAAAGCTTAAAAACAATCCCCACAAGCTTATGAAACTTTATCAAAAAGCGCTTAATATTCTTCCCATGATCCAGGTTAATGCATCTTATGGATTTGACGGGAACAGGGTTTTGGGGAGGCCTTATGATCCGACATTTATGCTTGAATGGGAATCGGGATATTTTTGCCGTTCTTTTTTAAGGGGCTATTTAAACCTTAATTTTTCAGAAGAAGATATATATGATGAATTTAAAATCCTGGCTGAGATAGCCGCTCAGACAGAAAGAAATTTTTTTCTTTATTATGACTTCCAGTCAAAGAATATCATGATTAAAGATGGAAAGTTGAGGTTCATTGATTTTCAGGGGGGACGTTCAGGCCCCCTCCATTATGATCTTGCTTCCCTTGTTCTCGATCCTTATGTGGACATCGACCGGAAAATGAGACAGGAACTTATTGACTATTATCTTGATCAATTAGGTAATATTATTTCTCTGAATAAAGGGCAATTTATAGCGGAATACCCCAGTGTTGCCATTCACAGGATTATGCAGATGTTAGGCGCTTTTGGTTTTCTCAGCGTAATAAAGAAAAAACGGTACTTTATAGATTATATTCCCGCTGCGGTAAGGAATTTAAAGGATATGATACAACTTGAAATATTTTCACCCTGCAGGAAACTGAGAACCCTGGTAAAGGGATTATAAGTCATGCTTTCAACTGTCCTGCCTTTTGCGGGGACTATTGACAGGATTTCAACAACCTCCG
>JAXHUS010000312.1:0-2398 GCA_034189305.1 Thermodesulfobacteriota bacterium
GATGAAACAAGGATGGAGGACCCTGGTTTCATCCATCTTCCACCAGACCATGTACAGTTCCCCCCCTCTTTCATCAGAACATTCAACCCCTCTTGAATACACCTCTTCCACCTGTGCCTCGCCGAATTCCTTTAACTGTTCAATCCAGTTCCGGCAATGTTCTTCACTACTAAAATAGATTTTTTGCCATCTATTCCTTTTTTTATCAATACATTCCTGAAAATGATTTTCTTCAGCCATTCGTTCATGGATCATTCTCCCCGGCCCTTTTTGCTCAAGGTTCACTTTTGACCGCCTCCTTTCCGGAATTTATTCTGAAACTATTCCCCCTTTATCCTAAAAATTGCTAATTTAATTTTTGGTAAATTCAAAATAAAAATTTCCCCATTTTCCTTTCTAACATTTTGCATTGCCAGAAAATGCGAACTTATTTTTGGTGCTTAACACTCAGTATACCCTTATTTATTTTGCAAATATTATCAACAATGCAATTTTTTATAAAGACCGGGGCAAATAAATTATAACACAAGGAGAGCTTATGATATGAAAATTACATGCATGTCCCCTTTTCTTATATTAGTGTTTAAAAAGGACATTCCCTTCCCTTATAGAAAAATAGCCGTAAACGTGCACATAGAAAACAGACTTTTTACCACCGGTTATTTTCAGGCTGGATCCGGGGTTTTAAGGCATGGAAAAGTCATTGTTTAACATGCAACGTGATATATCCAGGGGCAAGGGACCCGGTCTTATTTCTTTTTAACCTCAATAAAAAGAAGTGCATTTATATGTCAAAGAACTTATACTGCATGGATCAAAGCAAACCTTTCTTATACTAAATTTCCAGCCATGGCCCTGCCATCTTCCGCCCAATGAATCACTCTCGCCGGACGTCTGTTGTAAACAACCTTTTTTTCCATTATGAACTCTTCATCCGTAGATGCTACTTCCATACCCTTGGGAATAACCACTATCCCTGAATCAGTCACAAAAAATCTTTTCTTATCTGCTTCGCTGTCGTATCCTATTTCCGTTCCCCGGAGCACCGTTACACCTTTATCCAGTATAGCCCTTTTTATCTTGCAATATTTACCCACCTTAACACCCTCCATCAAAACGGATTCCGTCACCTCCGCCCCTGAATCGATATGAACCATAGGAGACAGCACACTGTTTATCACATTTCCCCCCTTTATTAAACACCCCCCCGAAATTATGGAATCACGGCATATACTGAATTTGTACCCCGGATATTCCATGGCAAAGAGAATCATGGCCGGAGGATACTGACCGTGATAAGTACGTATAGGCCAGTACATGTCATGAAGGTTGAACCCAGAATATGGGTTTACGAGATCCATATTGCCCTCGAAATAGGCATCAATAGTCCCAACATCCCTCCAGTATTCAGGTCCTTTTTTATTCTCGTCCTGAAAGTTACATGCAAACACCTTAGCATTATGAATCATCTCCGGGATGATGTCTTTGCCGAAATCATGATGACTCCTTTTATTATGAGCATCTTCTTCAAGGAATTTCCTTAAAACGCCTGAATTAAATATATAAACTCCCATATTTGCAAGGCAGGTATTACAGTCCCCGGGTAAATCCGCAGGTTTCTTCGGCTTTTCAACAAAGCCTGTTATTCTGTTTTCATCATTAATCTTCATAATGCCGAAATTATATGCCTCTTTTTTGTCTACCTCTACTGTAGCCACAGTAACATCAGCTCCCCTTTTTTTGTGGAAGGCAAGCATCCGGGAATAATCCATCCTGTATACATGGTCTGCGGATAGAATCAGAAAATATTCGGGATTTATCATGTCTGCAAAATATAAATTCTGGTATATGCTGTCCGCGGTTCCTTTATACCAATCGCCGCTAATCCTTTTTTGAGGAGGAATGGAAAATATATATTCATCCAGCTCCTGATTCAAAATATTCCAGCCCAGCCTCAAATGCCTCTCTAAGGATAAAGACTTATATTGAGTCAAAACCACAATCTTTCGTATGCCTGAATTGACACAGTTACTCAGGGTGAAGTCTATCAAACGGTATATCCCTCCAAAGGGTACCGCCGGTTTTCCCCTGTCCCTGGTTAACGGATAGAGTCTTTCTCCATTGCCTCCCGCCATGACCATAGCCAACATATTCTTCATAGCACTTTCCCCCTTTATCAATTTTTTTTCGTTTATACCTTTTTACATTACCTTACCACTATTACCGGACAATGGGCATGACGGACGACATCTTCTGCCACGCTACCCATGAGCATCCTTTTCAGCCCCGCAAGACCCCTTGTTCCGATGACGATTACATCAAATCCTTCAACTTCGGCTATTCTAACAATCTCTGAAGATATTGGACCACATGCTATTTTCGTATAATATTTTATTTC
>JAXHUS010000313.1:0-5093 GCA_034189305.1 Thermodesulfobacteriota bacterium
AACATAACTGATCTATATTAATATGTTAACAAAAAATTACGATTATATTTTTAGGTCTTATATAAAAAAGGAATATATGTTGCACGAACAAAAATTAAATTGGGGTTAGGCTATGAGTTTTAATGAAATATTATTTTCCAACCGATCCAGTAAAGCGTTAGAAAAAATTTTAGATTTATGTGCTTTTAATCAAAAAGTACTTGCTTCAAATATTGCAAATGCTGAAACTCCTGGGTACAAAGTCAAAGAAGTTGATTTTGATAAAATTTTAAAAGAATTTAGGGAAAAGAAACTCATTAAACAGGCTCCTTTAATAAAGACCAAACCAGGACATTTCCCTTTGATTGATACCGAAAATCCGTTAATTACAAAATATAATATCACGTCATGCTCAATTGATGAAAATAGTGTAAATTTGGATAAAGAAATGTCAAAAATTGCTCAAAATCAGTTATTATATAATACTTCCCTGGTTTTTTTAAGAAAAAAGGGACAGATACTTCTATCAGCTGTGACTGAAGGAAGAAGGTAGAAAGAAAAAATAGCATGAAATTACCTGCATTGGATGGCCAGAAAATTGTTTCGGATACTAATTTTTCCCTGCCCACGACAAAGTCAAACAAATTAAACAATACAGACGAAAAGTCATTTAACAAAATCCTAAAGGAATCTATACAAGCAGTAGATACCCTTCAAAAGGAAGCTGACAAAGCAATTTTTGATTTTGCCACAGGTGAATCGAAAAAAATTCATGAAACAATGATTGCAATAAATAAGGCCAATATCTCATTCCAGATGACCATGCATATAAGAAATAAGTTAGTGGAAGCTTATGAAGAAGTCATGAGGATGCAGGTTTAATATTTTAAACGGATAAACAATCCTGCCTAACCTAAAACTTCACGGCTCAAAATAATAAATCTTTTAAAATCAAGGTGTTACGACATCATAGATGTTGAGTTTTGTCACTACAGATTTAATTTTTTATAAAATTGTCTTAATAATTTTTTCCCGTTTGATAAGATAAATTTAATGCAGCATATATCTTTTTATGAAATAGTTTAGCCCCGGAAGATTTTCTTATATGAAGCATCTTTCCATCTTTTCTTTTCATTGTCGTACTAACTCTTACCTGTGCAGATAAAATAGTACGAATTGTAGCCCAGCTATTTATTATTCCCCTCCAGTATAGTTTGAATCGAATGGTGTGTAGGATATGATAAGCAAGAATAGTAATGAACATATAATTTTTCAAAGACCTCAAATGTGCTGAAAAATAAAAATAGTTCATAAAAATATTTTTTTTGACTTTTACGTGAAATAAATTATATAAAATATTAATTTAAAGAGTTAATTTATGGAATGTAAAGCTCGTATAATAAGAGAAAGAAAAGCGTATTCACCAAATCCGGATAAAAAACCGGTAAATGCTATCTTAGTATACTGTCCGGTTTTTGGAGAACTGGCATTTACCGGAGATAAAGCAAAAGAAATAGCAGATAAACTGTCAAAAAAAGAATCTCTTAAATAACTGCCCACCTTCATTTCATGTCAAATACCATAATATTTAAGTCTGGTTTCATAACGATTATCGGGCGTCCGAATGTAGGTAAATCCACATTACTCAACCAACTAATAGGAGAAAAATTAGCTATAACTTCAAATAAACCCCAGACAACCAGGAACCAGATTTTGGGAATAAAAAATTTAGAAAATGCCCAGCTAATATTTCTTGATACACCTGGAATTCATAAGACCAATAATAAATTCAATAAGTTTATGGTAATGAAGGCCGTCTCTACCTATCAGAATGTTGACATAATTTTATTTATGGTTGAGGCACAAAGACCATGCCACATCGATGATTTATTAATAATTGACACCTTTAAATCCGTAAATCTCCCCAGGATACTCCTAATAAATAAAATTGATTTAATAAAAAAAGAAACCATTCTTACCACAATAGATAGTTATTATAAGATAAATAATTTTTCCGAATTCATGCCGATTTCTGCAAAAGATGGAACCGGTATTGAACTTTTAAAATCAACACTTGTTAAGTATTTACCAGAAGGCCCGCAATATTTTCAAAAAGATATGATAACGGATTTGCCGGAAAAATTTTTTGTTGCTGAGATGATCCGTGAAGAGATCATAAAATTGACTCATAAAGAAATGCCATATTCAACTGCTGTAAAGATTGAAGAATTTAAAATAAGAGAAAATCGAACATCCTTAATCAGGGCAATTATCTGGGTAGAAAAAAAATCACAAAAGATGATCATTATTGGTAAAAATGGACATTTAATAAAAAAAATAGGCATAAATTCCCGCAAAAAAATTGAACGCTGGCTCAAAAAGCCTATTTATCTTGATTTATGGGTAAAGGTTAAAGACAGCTGGAAAAAAAAGGAAAAGAATTTTGATCAGATCTTTTGACTAAAGGGAGTTTCTTCACCCTGCATTTCTCTTTAAATTAATTTAACGTTCGATTCCAAAATAACCTATATCAAATTTTGAGGATCTACATCTATCTTTATACCAATTCCATTTACTGTCCATCTGTTTTTATAAGAAACTAATAGTTTGTGTACAAATGTATGAATCAGGTTTGCATTTGCCCCCTTTATCAAAAGATGATACCGGTATTTACCCTTAATTTTTGAAAGGGGTGCTTCCACAGGGCCTAAAATTTCAATATTTTTTTTAAAGGTTGGTTTTTCATTGATTTCTTTTCCAATTTTTGAGAGTTCAGCAGAGTATTTGTGACATCTTGTTTTACTTGTACCCATAATTTCGAAATTTACAAGACGACAGGCAGGAGGATAAGAAAGGGCAATGCGGTGCTTTATTTCTTCATTATAAAAATCGCGATAATTACTCTCTTTTGCTCCGGCTATAGGATAAAGGGCGGGATTATAAGTTTGAATAATTACCTCACCGGCTGAGTCTCCCCTTCCGGCTCTTCCCGAGACCTGAGTTAAAAGCTGAAAGGTTCGCTCTCCCGCACGAAAATCAGGTTGATTAAGGGAAATATCAGCCAGGATTACTCCAACAAGTGTTACATTAGGTATATCCAATCCCTTGGCTATCATCTGAGTTCCAATTAAAATATCTACCCCGCCTAAATAGAAATCCTTTATAATATTTTGATAAGAATCTTTATTAATTATGGTATCTCTGTCAAGACGAATGGTTTTAGCCTTGGGGAAAAGATTTTTTATCTCCTGCTCTACCTTTTCAGTTCCCATACCCCAATAACTAAGATTAAAACCCTTACAATTTGAGCACATTGGAGGCGCGGGTATACTATAACCACAATAGTGGCAAATAAGCTTTTTCATATTGGCATGAAAGGTTAGGGTTACATTACAGTTCCTGCATCTGAAGGCATACCCGCAATCAAAACAGATTATAAAGTTTGAAAAGCCTCTGCGATTTAGAAATAATATAGTTTGTTTTTCATGTAAAAGGCAGTTCTCAATCCTTTCAAGAAGAAGCTCAGAAAAAATCTTTATTTTATTATGTTCCTTTCTTTTTTCCTTTCGCATATCCACTATTGCAACGCTTGGTAAAGGCCTTTTTTCTATCCTGCTTTCAAGGGTGAGATATGTAAACTTCTTTACTTTCTGATTATAATAAGATTCTAAAGACGGAGTTGCCGATCCAAGCAATACTGCTGCTTTATAAATTTTACCTTTAACAAGGGCCAGATCTCTAGCATTATATGGAAGTTTATCATCCTGTTTATAACTTGTCTCATGTTCTTCATCTACTACGATAAGTCCAAGAGTTGGAAATGGAATAAAAATTGCCGACCTTACTCCTATAATTACTTTTACTAAACCTTTACAAACCTTTCGCCATGTATCGTATCTTTCTCTGCGGGAAAGGGCGCTATGAAATATAGCCATTTTATCGGAAAAATAAATATAAAATCGCTGGATAAGCTGAGGAGTTAAAGCTATTTCAGGAACTAAAATTAAACTTTCTTTACCGTTTTTTAAGGCTTCAAGAGTCGCTCTTATATAAATTTCAGTTTTACCACTTCCCGTTACACCATGAAGAAGATAAGAAGCAAATTTTTCCTTTGACATTCCTTCCTTTATCTGTTTTAAGACCTGTTCCTGCTGGGATGTTAAGCATTTTACTCTTTTTACTTCTTCCCATAAGTCAAAAGAAGTTTCTCTAAATACCTCTTTTTCTTTTATTATAATCAAAGATTTTTCTTTAAGTTTTTTTATGAGCTGTACCTGTTTCGGAAAATGTTCTTTTAGTTCTGAATAGGTTGCTTCTTTTTGCTTTATAATAAATTCCATTACACGTCTTTGTTGTGGAGTTTTTTGTAAAACCTTTGATATTTCCTTTAAATCCTTTGTAACAGGTAGAATAATTTCTTCCTTTTTTGCATCAAGGGTTCTTTTCTCCTCCTTGTAAAATGTTTCAATTATCCCCTTTTTTCCTAATAATGATAGTGTAATATTTACATTATCGATTCCTTTTTTTATACGTAAACTTTTTACAGAGACCGCTCCCTTTTCACTTATTATGTCAGTAATTTCTCTACATTCTATTGTAAGGCTCTGTATGGGGGGATCGTTTTTCCATTCAGGGGAAATTTTAACAAACCTTTGACTTTCTACATTTATCCCTTTAGGAAGGGCAAGCTTTATAACTTCGCCCAGAGGATAAAAATAATATGTGGAAATAAAACGAAAAAATTCAAGGGATTTTTTATCAAAAAAGGCGATATCGTCACAAAGCCTTATTATATCTTTAAGGGCAAAATCGTTACAATCTTCCGGAAAACCAATAATATACCCTGTTATATTTCTTTTCTTTAAAGGTACTAATACCTGTTTTCCTACTTGAACCAGAGGTTTTATATGGCGAGGTATTCGATAGATAAGCTCTTTAGAAATAGGCAGGCTAACAGCAACACAGGCAAGGTCTTTTTCATTTGCCATTTTGGCTAAATATTTCTTTTAACGACATAATCTGCTAAGTCAAATAGGGGCTGGCATTCATCAGAGGAGTTAAAAACATCCAGAAATTTTTTAGACTTATTAATAAACTCTTTAGCTTTATTCTCA
>JAXHUS010000314.1:0-3884 GCA_034189305.1 Thermodesulfobacteriota bacterium
CTTGCATCCTCCCCAACAAATTCCGCAACTGAATTTAGAAATGCTATTACATCATGTTTAACTGTTTTTTCAATTTCATTGATTCTCTTTATATTGAAATTTGCCCTTTCCTTAATATTTTTTAAAGAGCTGGATGGTATTATCCCAAGCTTTGCCATAGCTTCGCAAACTTTTATCTCAATCAGGAGCCAAATTTTAAATTTATTTTCATATGTCCATACCTTACCCATAACATCTCGTGTATATCTTTCAATCATATTAGAATCCCCTATAAGTTAATGAGTTTAGAGTTGATGAGTTAGTGAGTTTAAACTCCTTAATCCTCTAATTCCTTACAATTTTTTAGGTATTCTTTTCTAATATCTTTTCTTAAAATTTTCCCTATGGATGATTTAGGCAGTTCTCTTACTATTTTTATTTCAGACGGTATCTTATATTTTGCAAGTCTTTCCCTGCAATATTTGAGAATCTTTTTCTTATCTATCTTAACATCTGATCCGGTAACAATAAAGGCTACTACCTTTTCTCCCCTTAATCTATCAGGTATTCCTATTGTTGCCGCTTCTTTTATTTCAGGGTGAAGGCAGAGAATTTCATCGACCTCCTGTGGATAAATATTATATCCCCCGGATAAAATTAGGTCCTTCTTTCGATCTACAATATAAAAATAACCGTCTTTATCCATTCTGGCAATATCTCCGGTATAAAGCCAGCCATTTTTTAGCACCTTTTGTGTTTCTAATTCACTCTTCATGTAACCTTCCATCACC
The DNA here is from genome assembly GCA_034189305.1 of Thermodesulfobacteriota bacterium. Classification (GTDB taxonomy): domain Bacteria; phylum Desulfobacterota; class WTBG01; order JAXHUS01; family JAXHUS01; genus JAXHUS01. Next base: position 771 of record JAXHUS010000314.1, read on the forward strand.
TGGGGACCTTTAATACAAAGCTCTCCCTCTTCCTCGATTCCCAAAACCTTCTCCCCTGTTTCTATATCTACAATTTTACACATGGTATCCGGCACAGGCAATCCAATGCTTCCTTCTTTGTCCCTTCCATTAAAAGGATTGCAATGGGTAACCGGGGAACTTTCCGTAAGACCGAAACCTTCTACCAGCTTACTCCCTGTTACACGTGTAAAATCCTGCTGAACTTTTTTTGTAAGGGGGGCGGAACCACTGATACAGAATTGTATAGATGTAAGATTATATTTACTTATTTGTCTGTGTCTGCTTATTGCGGAAAACATTGCAGGTGTTCCGGGGAAAAGGGTGGGTTGATACTTACTTATCATTTTTAAGATATTTATGAGTTCAAATCCTGGTGCAAGAATAATGGTGGCAGCAAGAAATATCGGAAAATTCAGCGCAACAGTTAGTCCAAAAATATGGAAGAAAGGGATTACACTTAAGATAATCTCACTGCCCTTTTTTGATTCATAAAACCAATGCGCTGTCTGCAAGACATTTGATACAAGATTTCTATGGGTAAGTATCACCCCTTTCGGCAATCCGGTTGTTCCCCCTGTATACTGAAGAAGGGCAATATCCTCCTGTACAACATCCATTGACTTTTTTGGTCTACCCTTTCTAATTAATTCTTTAAAAAAATAAATATCTTTTCCTTTAGTAACTCTGCTATTTCTGCTTCTCCTCTCTTTTATGTAAAGGGGTGGTATTAGATAAAAAGGTAAAAAGTCATAAATTTTTGAAATAATAATTTTACTGATATTTAAATTAATTTTAATTTTTTCTATCTTTTTAAAAAATTTTTCAAAGGTTATTATAACCTGTGCGTCAGAATTTTTAATCTGCCATTCCATTTCTCTTTCGGTATACAGAGGGTTTACTGGAACCGCTATAAAACCCAGCTTAAAGGCAGCATAAAGTGTTATTATCATCTGGGGGGAATTTGGAAAAACCAGAGCAATACGATCTCCCTTTTTTACACCCAGGTCGGATAAAGATCCTGCAAACTTTTCAGTGCATCTCTTTAATTTTCGATAACTAAGCTTTAGCCCATAGTATCTGACAGCAATTTTATCCGGAAAATTGTTTGCCGAATTTTCGAGAAAAGAAAAAAGGGGTTCCCTATGATAGTCTATTTTAGGTGGAATTTCAAAAGGATAAGAATTATGCCAGAGTTCATTCATTTTTTTTGCTCAAAAAAATTAAGTTAATAGTTCAGCACCTGTTGTTTTTTTTGTCATTTCGACCAAAGGGAGAAATCTTTTTAATTGTAATTGTGTACCTTCCTTCCGAGCAAGATTTCTCACATTCGTTCGAAATGACAGCATTGGGTGAACTATTAATTAAATTAAGTATTTTTGAAGTTGACTTAAATACTTTTGTTTGTAATTAAAATTAAATAATATATTATAAATAGTAAATAAAAAAGCTTCTTCTTAAAAATTTGATGAAAAAAATTTTAACAGTAAGACATATAGCAACTAAAAGGCCACCTATTATCATAGATTCACTAAAGAATAAAACGGTGAAAGAAGTCTTTTATAAGATAGATTTTGATACCCATAATATAATACCTGTTATCAACAAAGATTATACTGTTTTTGGATTAATAGAACCGTTTAATATTTTAAAGGAAACATACTCAGGCAAAATAGCTGAAAATAAGGAAATATGTAATTTTATAATTAAAAAATATAGTCTTTTTGAACAGAATACACACCTTTTTGATATTAATCTTGAGAATATAAATTTTCCTATAATGAGTATAGATTCATCAAAAAAATATTGCGGAATAATCCAGAAAGAAGATCTTTTGGATTTATATTTTAATGAACTTAGAAGGGTGAAAAAGGGTTTCAAAAACTTTAAAAAGAATATGCATTTCCTTGAGATGGTATTTGAAAATGTATTGGAACAGATAGTTATTGTTGACGATAAAGCCTTAATTAGCTATGCAAATAAGAAATTTTTAAACCTTTTTAATGTCACTTTTGATGAAGCAATTGGAATGAATATTTTAGATGTAACAAAAAAGGGTATCCTGCAGAAGGTGGTCAAAACAGGGAAAAGAGAAACTATTGTATTTTCCACGGACGATGGGCAGGAATTTTTAGTAAATAATATCCCTGTAAAAGAAAATAATTATGTAATTGCAGGGGTTGGAATGGGGATATTTAAAAATTTAAATGATTTAAAGCAGATTTTAAATAAACTGGATATTTTAGAAGGAAAGGTGAATTTTTATAAAAATGAATTGAAGAATATATGGCAGGCAAAATATACATTCGATGATATAGTTGGTGAGAGCGAAAGATTAAAATTTACAAAAGAAACCGCATTAAAAGCGGCTAAAAATGATCTGCCGGTACTTTTAATCGGAGAAAGCGGTACGGGAAAGGAGTTATTTGCCCATGCAATCCACAGGACAAGCCCTAGAATGAAAGGTGATTTTATAAGGGTTAATTGTTCAGCTATTCCTCGGGATCTTCTGGAATCGGAGCTTTTCGGCTATGAACCCGGAGCCTTTACAGGCGCCGGCAGAAAGGCAAAGCCGGGAAAATTTGAGATGGCGGACGGAGGAACTATTTTTTTGGATGAAATTGGTGATATGCCCTTTGAGATGCAGACTAAATTACTAAGGGTTTTGCAGGAAAAAGAATTTGAAAGAGTTGGAGGTTTATCTCCCATAAAAGTAAATTTTAGAGCAATTACAGCTACGAATCATAAGCTGGAGGAATTGGTAAAAGAGGGGATATTCAGAGAAGATCTCTTTTTCAGGTTAAATGTCCTTAGAATTGAAATTGTTCCCTTAAGGGAAAGAAGAGAAGATATCCCTATCCTTATAAAGGAATATCTAAAAAGAAATTCATTGCAAAAAGACAGAGAATTTAATATTTCAGATGATGCTTTAGAACTTCTTTATAGATACAACTGGCCGGGCAATGTCCGTGAATTATTTAATATTTTAAGTTATCTTATAAATTTTATTAATGATAATACGGTCCACATGAGCGATTTACCCGATAATATTATAAATTTCAATAATAAAGAAGATGAAGTCGGGTTAGACTCCTG
>JAXHUS010000315.1:0-7228 GCA_034189305.1 Thermodesulfobacteriota bacterium
CTGAAATGGACAGGATTTTACAAATTGATGGAGAAAATCTTTATGCTGTTGTAGAACCCGGAGTAATAACGGAAAATTTTCAAAAAGAGGTGGAAAAGCTTGGGCTGTTTTATCCCCCGGATCCTGCAAGTCTTGCATTTTCCACCCTGGGTGGAAATGTCGCCGAATGTTCGGGAGGACCAAGGGGCTTAAAATACGGGGTGACAAAGGATTATGTTCTTGGTATTGAAGCGGTTCTTCCGGGGGGTGAAATTATAAAGACAGGGGTTAAAACCAAAAAGGGAGTGGCAGGCTATGACCTTACAAAACTCCTTGTGGGTTCGGAGGGAACCCTGGCTATTTTTACGAAAATATACCTAAGATTAATTCCTTTACCGGAATCCAAAAAAACAATGCTGGTCTTATTCCGGAATATGGAGGATGCAGCGGCGTGTTCATGCAAAATTCTACGATCTAATATACTCCCATCCGCAATTGAATTTATGGACGGTCTTGCTATAGAATGCGTTTCAGACTACCTCAATGTTAAGCTTAAAGATCAAGGAAAGGCATTGCTCCTTATTGAACTTGACGGGGAAGGGAACGCCATAGAAAAACAGTCTGTCAAAGTTCAAAATATATGTGAAGAATTCGGCCTTTTAAACTTTAATTCCGCAAAAAATAAAAGGGAAGAAGATGAGTTCTGGAAACTGAGAAGGGCGATATCACCTGCTTTAATGAAAGTTAATAATAAAAAGATTAACGAAGACGTTACAATCCCTGTAAGTAACATTCCTGAAGCCATTAAAAGAATCAAAAAAACAGGTGAGGATAAAAATTTGAAAATCATTAATTTTGGACATATTGGGGATGGGAATATTCATGTCAATATTATGGTAGATGGAGAAAATGATGGGGAATTAAAAAAAGCTGAAAGTGCTGTAAAGGAAATTTTTGAAATTACCCTTAGTCTTGGCGGAACAATATCAGGAGAACATGGTATAGGCATTACAAAAGCCCCCTATCTTGCCATGGAACTATCGGAAACAGAAATTGACATACAAAGGAAAATAAAAAAAATATTTGACCCAAAAGGAATTCTCAATCCCGGCAAAATATTTCATACAGGTTAAAGGTCTGAAGTTAATTAAAATTCAAAGGTCTTACGATAAAGTTAAATGAATAATAATACTTCGCGGATTAAAAATGCGTCTGATTGTGTAAAATGTGGGAAATGTCTTAGTGTATGCCCTGTATATTCCGAGTTTAAAAGGGAACAATACTCGCCACGGGGGAAGCTTGCCATCCTTGAGGCCCTTTTTGAAAAAAGTCTGCAAATTGACAGGGAACTTGAAGATATTATTTTCTTCTGCCTTCTTTGCGGTGCATGCAGTGAAGTTTGCCCGAACCACGTTAAAGGGGATGATATTTTTCTTGAGGCAAGAAAACTTGTTGAGGATAAACTCGGTATCTCCTTTTTAAAAAAGAAAGTGCCGTCAATTTTAACAAACAGGTCTTTAATCCCAATATCAATAAAAGGATATAATCTTGTACACAAAATTCTATTTAAAGATATTCCTGACGAAAGCGGTCTTCATCTTCGTTTTCCCTTAAGGAAAAAGATTAACTTTTATGTTCCCCCTTTTGCAGGTAAATTCTTTTTAGACACAGGGGAGGAGTCGGTAAAGGCAAGTTCATCCGAAAGCAGGGTGGCTTTCTTTTCAGGCTGTGTAATTAATTATATAAAACCTCAAATTGGAAAGGCTATTTTAAATACATTAATAAAGTCTAAGTTTGATGTTATAATTCCGAAAGATCAGGTATGCTGTGGTCTTATGTCCCTTGCATGGGGAGATGAAGAAGGCGCCCGGAATCTTGCATTAAAAAACATTGAACTTTTTACAGACCATGAAATTGATGCCATTATTGTGGGCTGTTCTTCCTGCGGCTACCACTTAAAGCATAATTACACGAAACTATTTGCCGGTGCGAATCAAAAAATTAAGGAAAAAGTGAATGTCTTTAGTGAAAAAATAAGGGAAATTGATGATTTTCTTTTGGACACTGAAGAAGATAATGTAATTTTTCAAGATAATCATTTTGAGTATGAGAAAAAGAAGAAACTCAGGGTGGGCTATTCTATGTCATGCCATTTACAAAGAAAGATGGGGACAGGCCATACGCCCGTAGAATTACTGCAAAAACATCCTTTAATAGAATTCATTGAAACGGAAAATTATATGGAGTGTTGCGGGGGAGGGGGCACATTTTCTTTGAGTCATATAAAGCTTTCCAATAAGATATTAGAGAAAAAGATAAAAGGATTGATAGAGAAAGAGGTGAAGATAGTGGGTACTGAATGTATGGGATGCCTTTTGCAGCTTGAGAGGGGAATGTATCTGGCCAAAGAAAATATAAAGGTGATGCACCCTCTGGAGATAATTGATTTAGGTTATAAAAAAGAAAATGATTATAATCTTAACTCTGAAAAATAAAATTCTTTATTTTTAGTAGATTATAAATTATTTCAAATTATCCAAAAAATTCCCTTATTGAAATATCTGAGGAAAAACTATCATTATTCGGTATAAAATCTGCCAGGACTTCTTTTGTTATACACATTGAAAACGAAAATTTCCACTATCGGATTGAGCTTGTAGGTATAGAGAGACGCACAAGGTGCCCCAGAATGTTAATATTAACGAGCGGTTCAACCTTAAATATGGACTCCGGGTTGACATAGATATTGCTACTGTAGCTGAAGTGGATACTTCAATTTTTTATTGCCGTGGTTTTATTCAGGCAAACAAGAAATTCCCGGAAAACAATTTAATCAAATTTATTTAAGAGTTTACAGACGAGAAAAACCCTTTATCCTGACAATTCATATAAAATCATACTTTATTAATTCTTCTCTATGTTGATCGAAGCTCTGAGTCTCTTCGCCTTTTTTTATTTCTTCAATAAATTTATCTCTTGTCTCATTTTTTCGTATTAATTCTTTTATTGTGTCAGTGCAGAACATTATTTCTATCAAAGCGATTTGTTCAGCTATTGTATATGCTCTTTTTAATAACCGTTGGGAAATAATCCCAATTAGACAATCAGCCAATTGATAACGGATTGATTCTTGTTGGTTATTATCAAAGAAATTAATAACTTTGTTAATTGCCTGGTAAGTATCCAAAGAATGTAGGGTTGAAATTACCAGATGACCGGTCTGTCCTGCTTGAAGGGTAAGTTCTATAGTTTCTTTTTCTCTTAATTCTCCTATAATAATCACATTGGGAGACTGACGCAGTGCCCCTTTGAGTGCATCTTTAAAGCCTATTGTATCCCTTCCTATCTCTCTGTGGGTAATTACAGCCTTTACCGAGCCGGTTTCGTAATCCAAAACATCCTCTTGCATCCTTTCTATTGGATCCTCAATAATGAGAATGTGTCTGGGACTATAAGAATTATGGATCAAATATTCAAGCATACCTGACAAGAGTGAACTTTTTCCTGAACCTGTGCCACCGGCAATAATAATTAATCCATTTTGATATTCAAGCATACGGACTATTAACTTACGTACCTTGGGAGACAGGGAGAGGCTTTCCAAAGTAGGCAACCCTTTGCTCACTGTCCTTAACACCAGTACTGGTTTTCCCTGCTGCTGATATAAGGCACTCACACGCAAACTTTCAAACATCCCTTCAGGATTCTTAATTCTGTATGAGAGATCAAGGTCTTTTTTCTCATTTAAGAGATAGGGAGCCTCCTTATCTATTTCCTGAAGTAATAGAAAAATATTTTTTTCATTGAGTTTGGGTAGTCCAGAGGTTACAATTTTCCCTTTTATTTTAAATAGAGGCGGCTTGTCAACCTTCAGAAAAACGTCCGATGGTTGACGTTCTTCAATAGCATAAACCATCTCTGCCAGACTCAGGTATCGCTGTTCCATAGTATTTTTTTCATTCTAAATTTAATTTTTCCAGCTCTGCCTGGAGGTTATTAATAATATCATTTTTGGGTTGCGCATCGTTGGAAAGTAATTCATTTAATTGTTCTTTTTGTTTTGCCAATCTATCAAAGTATTTAAAAAGCAGACTTATGGGATTGGTAATAGCCTTTAATAAGTCTAATTCCTGTGGAGAAAAGCCTTTCCGCTCCTTTTTGTTATAAAGGGCAAGCACTCCCCGAACTTTTCCCTGGACAATAACCGGGGCAGCTATTATAGAGACTATGGCTCCATTCCAATACTCGGAATATTTTTGCCCTTCTAATAAATTCTTTGTACATGCATCTGGAGATTTATCTATTATGATCTTTTTAATAAAACTTTTTTGACTTTTTGCTTTATTGTCGCTATTATGGTCACTTATTTCACCCAGCACAGTCTCAATATTACTAGTCCCCCAAAAAAAATCCTCTTTTAAGATGATCTGCCGTTCAGATGTACTATCATTCTTACATCCTCTCACAATCCAGAGGGCAACCGCTTCAACTTCAAGCTTTTGGTGTAAATATATAAGAATATATCTGGGACTTTCGAAGGTTCCCACTTTGCTAATTACCACTTGTAAAAGGTCATGCCTTTGTGTAATGTCTTTAAGTTCTCTTTGGATCTGCGGAATTAATTCTTTTCTTCTTATATCATCTGTAATTTGAATTAGCCTCATGGCAAAAGTTATTAATAAGTTAATAAGTTCCAAACCCCTCTTGATTTTCTCTTTAACCCCGCCCCTGTTATATTTAAATAAATCTGTTTTACTACCTTCCTTCCAGGCAATGACCAATACCTTCAACATATAGCCTTCCACCAATAAGGGAAGGCAGAAGTAGTCAGGAAAAGAAGGCAATCCATTACCCAATTCCAGTGTTTTTGGCTCACCTATTTCATCAGGGGAAGCGGTCTTGTATTGGAAAGAATTAATAATTGGAGCTACTTTTTGGGTCTGGATTAAATTCTTAACTTTATTTTCATTTTCGGGTGCAATGCATTTATTGGAGATGATTTTTGTTGAGAACTTTTCGTCTTTTTTGGCGATAATGCATATCAAGTCTGTTTCCAGCACTTCATCTAATCTCTTAAGTCCATTTTCAAAAATGATTTCAGCCTCATCCATATTCTCGGTCAGGGAACTGGTCAGTTTGTTAATGACATTTTCTATTGCCCAGCTAAGTTTTATTTCTTGCGCTAACTCCCCCTTTTTCCCTTCGCCTGTAAGATTGTCAGACATGCTTCAGAATCCTCTCTAATCCCTTTGTTTATCCGGCAGCATTTCTTCAACTACCTTTATAAACTCAGGCATTAAAAATGGTTTTATAAAATAGCGTAGCGGAAAGCCTATTTTTTCACGGACATTTTGGATACAAGCGTCCTGAAAAGCTGTAATCAGCAGAACAGGAATGCGCTGAAATTTATCATTTTTCTCTAAAGTTTTCAAATGCAATGCAATTTCAGCGGAATTCTCCCAACAGTCTATATCATTTGGAGAAGAACTCTTTGGAAGCCGTATATCCAAAATAACTAATTTTAAATTATTTTTGTTCTTTTCAATTTTTTCCATGGCTTCATCTTTGTTTGTGGCTGTATAAATATCATTATTAACAAATTTTTCCTGTAAACTGTTTTCTATAACAGTTCTATCAATAAATCTATCTTCTATTAGAAGGATCATTACTACCCCTCCTTGTAAATTGTTTTATTGGCAGAGTAAAGGCAAACTTTGTTTCTTTATGGGTAGAATCTACCTTTAAGTTCCCACCCAACTCTTTAATCCATTCATGGACAATATATAGTCCCAAGCCCTTTTTTCCGTCCCTCTCTTCGATAAATAAAGGGGGTGGGGAGAATAAATGAGGCATGATTTTTTTGGGGATTGGATCTCCTTTATTAATAACCTCACATGCCCAATGCCTATTTTCCATCTTTATATTTACTATTATCTCTTTATTAGGCATTGAGTATTTAACTGCATTACTCATGAGATTGGAGATAATGCTTGCCAATCCTTCCTCTATAATATTTACTGATCTTAATTTATCTTTATTATTTATAACAAGCCTCAGATTTTTTTTATTTTCAGCATTCTCATGTTGGATATAAAGAATTCCAAACCTTTTGATTATCCCTTCTATATCTACTTTTTTTTCCTCATACCGTTTCAAACTTTGTATAGTAATTCTACCCAAGTAGCTAAAGTTATTTACAACACGTGAGAAGTGGACTGTAATGCCTTGAAGTAACTCCAGATAAAATTTTTGCCTTTCTATATTTAAATTGCCTGCGTTCAACTCATTAATAAGAAATTGTAATCCTGCCAGACTACCACAAAATTCGTGTGCTGCTATGCTAAGCCATTTTTGAAGTATCGAAGCTTGAAGGGCATTTTTAAAATTCAGGGAAAGCACAGGGATTAATTCCAGTAAAAGTTTCTCATCTTCTATATCAAAGGACTTTTTTCCATTCTTCACCACTCTGATAATTCCTAAAAGCTGCTTGTCTATTACAAGGGGAGCAGCCATGAAGGAAAAGCTTTTAGCATTCATTTCCTCAGCATTTTCTCCCTTATTATATTCTTCATCCCAAGTCATTTGCGAGTCATAAGTTTTTAATACCCTTTCATCTCCCCATTGGATCAGCCTCAGCACTCTTTGATGTTTAGCTATCCAGCCACTAACTCCCTGACCTAATTTATACTGAACAGGCTTACTATCTTTTATTAATGCCTTAAATCTTGAATTGGTTGAAGCTGTAAGGATTACAGTATCAGCATGTTTGTTATAAGAAAAGCAGGAACACCAGCGTGCTTTAAAAATTTTTTTAACCAGATGCACCATGTACTGCATAAATTCCTGGTGAAAGATCTTCTCACTTAACCTATTAGTTACTGCCTCTATATTACTGCTTCTTTTTTGTTCAGCATTCTTAATTGCAATTGCTGTTTGATCAACTAAGAGGTGAATTTTTAGTAGCTCCTCTGGGCTGAAATCCCTTTTTTCCTTAAAGTGAAGATAGAGAAGACCCAGAATTTCTTTCCCAAAAAAAAGAGGAAAACAAGCGGTAGTTTTAATATTTTTATCCATAGCAGATGGGCTTAGCTCTACAGAACTAATAAATACACTCTCCTTACGAACTGTCTCAATATCTTTACCCTGAGAAATAAGCTTTTGAGCCTCAGAAATAACCTTCGCTCCAATTCCGTTTTTACGGGGCATAAACTTTCCTAAAAATAACTCATCTGATTCACCAGAACAGGCC
>JAXHUS010000316.1:0-2586 GCA_034189305.1 Thermodesulfobacteriota bacterium
CATGGAAATAACTTATGTTATAATAATTTCCATTATACTGCAATTTACAGCGTCATATTTTGCTATAAGGTTATTCTACATCACTGGAAGACGCATAGCATGGATTTTGGTCGCAATGGGTATCTGTCTTATGGCATTTCGTCGCTGCATTACATTGTATGGAGCAATCAATAAAAATCATTTTTACCCAACTGACCTGTCAGCCGAATTGGTTGCTCTTGTCACATCAGCACTTATATTAATAGGGGTTGCCTTGATTGCTCCCATTTTTCTATCTATCAAAAAATCGGAGGAGAGTTTAAGGGAAAGTGAAGAATGGCTATCTACAACATTAATAAGTATTGGTGATGCTGTAATTGCTACCGATATAAAGGGTCTTGTGAAATTTATGAATCCTGTTGCCCAGGCTTTGACTGGATGGAAGGAAAAAGACGCTATAGGAAAACCCCTTGAAGATATCATAAATATTATAAATTCGAAAACAGGTGAACAGGTTGAGAATCCTGTATCCAGGGTAATAAAGGAAGGTACTGTCGTAAGGGTGCCAAGATACACAATATTAATAACTAAGGATGGAATAAAAGTGCCTATTGATGACAGCGTTGCACCCATCAGAGACGAAAGGAAAAATATTAGCGGTGCTGTCCTGGTCTTCCAGGACATAACTAAGCAAAAAAAGGCTGAGAAAAAAATTGAGGAGTACCTTTCTCTTCTCCAGGCAACTCTTGATTCAACTGCTGACGGTATATTTGTGACCGACCGACAAGGGAATATAGTAACCTTTAATGAAAGGTTTATAAATATGATTCAGATCCCCAAACACATTATAGACTCTCGCAATGCAATGGAGACATTGCAATTTGCTACAAATCTTTTTAGAAATCCTGAGGAAACTGTCAAAAAAATTAGTGGATTGTTGGATAAGCCTGAATCAAAAGGCTATGCTATTACAGAACTTAAAAATGGCAGAATTTTTGAACGATATTCGCAGCCTCAACAAATAAGCGGAAAAATCGTTGGAAGGGTGTGGAGTGTTCGTGATGTCACTGAACGCAAAAAGGCAGAGGATAAAATCAAGGCTTCCCTTGCGGAGAAAGAGGCCCTTCTTAAAGAAATTCACCATCGGGTTAAAAACAACCTTCAGGTCATTTCCAGTCTGCTAAACCTTCAGTTCGTCGATAATCTAAAGGACAGGTCTGCTATGGATATTTTCAGAGAAAGCCAGAATTGTATAAAATCAATGGCACTAATCCACGAAAAATTATATCAATCAAAGGATCTGACAAGGATTGATTTTGGTGAATATATCGGGAACCTGACAGCTAATTTATTTAGTTCCTATAAAGTCAATTCTGATGCTATCATTCTAAAGATTAATGTTAATAATATTTTATTTGGTATTGATATGGCAATTCCATGTGCCTTGATCATCAACGAACTTGTTTCAAATTCCCTTAAATATGCCTTTTCTGCTTTTGGTGTACATGCAGACAGGCCAAAAAACGGGATTTTGAATGATCAAAGCAAGTTAAAAGGGGAAATTTGTGTTGACCTCCATTTAGATGATAAAAATAGATACATTTTAATTGTAAGGGATAATGGAGTTGGTTTTCCGGAAGATATTGATTTTCGCAATACAAAATCATTGGGTATGCAGCTGGTCGTCACTCTTACCCATCAGATAGGCGGAACAATTTCCCTTGATAGAAAGGATGGAACCGCATTTAAAATTGTCTTTGAAGAACAAAAAATAGGTAATGTCCGTTGATTGTTGTCGGTTGCCCGTTGTAAAATAATTGAAAGGGCAATTAATGTATCAAACAACGGACACTATGAAATATAAATAAAGGGTTAAACATATAATGGAAAAGACAAAAATTCTCCTTGTTGAAGATGAAAATATAGTTGCCATGGATATACAGAACAGACTGAAAAAATTGGGATATGTTATATCTGCAGCCGTTTCTTCCGGAGAAGAAGCCGTTAAAAAAGCGGAAGATCTTCAACCTGATTTAGTGTTGATGGATATTATGCTAAAAGGACATATCGATGGTATAGAGGCAGCAGGACAGATTCGTGATCATTTTGATATTCCAGTAATATATCTTACCGCTTATGGGGACAAAAATACCCTGGACAGAGCAAAGATAACAGAGCCTTACGGATACATACTCAAACCCTTTGAAGAAAGAGAATTACACACTGCTATAGAGATAGCCCTTTACAGGAATAAGCTGGAAAGGAAGCTAAAAGAAGGCGAACAGTGGCTTGAAACCACTTTGAAAAGTATAGGTGATGCTGTAATTGCAACCGATGCCGGAGGATATATAAAGCTTATGAATCATATTGCGGAAACACTTACAGGCTGGAGGCAGAAAGATGCCGCTGGTAAAGATTTGGAAGAAGTATTTAATGTTATAAATGAAAAAACACGAATTTCTGTGGAGGATCCGGTAGCAAAGGTACTCAAAAAGGGAGTTATTATAGGTCTTGCCAATCATTCTATGCTTATTGCCAGGGACGGGAGAGAAATACGAATTGATGACAGCGCTGCACCCATCAAGGATGACAAAGGGAACATCACCG
>JAXHUS010000317.1:0-5321 GCA_034189305.1 Thermodesulfobacteriota bacterium
TCAAGGTCCTTTACATATAAAGTTCATTGCAGAAACTCAAGGAATTCCACAAAATTATCTAGAGCAACTTCTGGTTAAGCTAAAAAAGGCTCAAATTGTTAAGAGTTATAGAGGAGCTCAAAGAGAAATTGAAGCTGATAGGATAATCATTGCCACTGGTTCTAAATCTGCTACGCTACCATTTTTTGACTTTGAACAACCGAATGTTTTGAATAGTACCAAGGCTTTAGAACTCAAAGAAGTGCCTGAAAGTATCCTTATTGTGGGGGCAGGTATTATCGGATCCGAATTTGCTTCTATCTTTAATGCCCTAGGAACCCAAATTACCATGGTAGAAATGATGGACCAGATATTACCCGGTGAAGACCCGCGAATTGCCCGACAAATGCAGCAAATATTTCGCAAGGGAGGGATAAATATCTTCACCAAAACAACCATCGAAGGGATAACCAATAATAAGCATTCAAATAATATTATCGCAAAACTCGATAATGGTGAAAAGGTTCATACTGAGAAGTTACTTGTTTCTATTGGAAGAGAGCCAAATTCTAAATTTCTGGGCTTAGAAGATATTGGCATTAAGTTAGATCAAAAAGGGAACATTATTGTAAATGAGAGGATGGAGACTAATATTGAGGGAGTATATGCAGTTGGCGACGTTATCGGAGGTATTCTCCTTGCCCATGTAGCTTCTGCCGAAGGAATTATTGCATCAGAGAATGCTGTGGGCTTTAATTCCAGGATAGATTACACACTAGTTCCCAATACTATCTATACTCATCCTCAGATCGCCAGTGTTGGCCTGACTGCTGATAAAGCTAAGCTCATTGGTAGGAAGGTAAAATTAGGCAGGTTTCCCTTTTCTGCAAATAGTAAAGCTAAAATTCTTAAAGAAAAAGCCGGTTTTGTCCAGATAGTTGTTGATGAAGAGACTGATAAGGTTCTGGGCGCTCAGATTATAGGTTCTTATGCCACAGAGCTAATTCATGAACTGGTTTTGATTATTAAATTTGGAATAACAGCTGAGGAAGTAAGTAACACCATTCATGCTCATCCTACTTTGGCTGAATCCATAAGGGAAGCAGCTTTAAGTATTCATGGAAGGGCAATTCATTCAGTTTAGAGTTAATAAAATAGAGGGTTATTAAAAATGAGAAAGATCATCTTAATCATATTCATTTTAGGATGTATATTTAATTTGGTTTGGGCTCAGGAATACAAAGTCAAACCTGGTGTGGTAATTACAAAGAAAAACTATACCCAATATCTTTCTGAGCTTAAAAAGTTGCTTCCTCAAGCTATCTTTCCCACCCAGATAAACGGCATAAAAAATGGTTGGATAACTATGCCCATAGTGAAGAAAGAGTACCCTCCTTTTAATATAGAGTATATAGAAGCCAGTAAAAAAAATTTAGGGAAATTTAATGTAGACTCGGGGAACAAGGTAATAGGAAGGCAATCCTGGATTGCAGGAGCTCCCTTTCCCAATCCTAAAACAGGTGCAGAACTTGCATGGAGTACTTATAGAAGAGCTCAATATGCAGACGATATCTCTATGTTTGCAGACTTCCTATTATTTGACAAAAATTCCAGAATGGAGAGGAAATTTAAATGGTATTGTCCTAAAAAAAATTGGGTGGGAAGATTTGCCTATCCCCCTATTCCAGAAATTCCTGGAAATAATGGAGAAATCAACTGGAAATGCGCTATTGTAATTCTTGAACCATTTGATGTCAGGGGATTTTCCATGATTCGGACAAGATATGAGGATATAGATAAGAATGATGGAGTTTATTCATATATTCCAGCCATAAGACGAATCCGCCGTTTGACTGGAGCAGATGTGACCGATCCCATGCTTGGAAGTGATTGTATTTATGATGATTTTGAAATATGGTTCCAAAGGATAACCTCCAAGCAGACATTCAATATGAGAGAGAAGGAAATCCTGTTTACCCGTCGTTACTTTGAGGAAAAACCTATGGATGCCATAAAAAGGAACTGCTTTCAGCTAGAATGGGAAGTAATACCCGTATGGATTTTAGAAATAGACACGAATGATCCAGATTATGCATATAGCAAACGGATCATCTACATTTGTAAAGAAGGGGGGTCATTTACCCTGCCCTATTCGGAAAATTACGATCAAAAAGGAAGGATGTATAGAACAAACTTCCATGTTCATCGTATTGTGCCACATAAAGGTCGTTTCTATCACGATGTAGGTTATAATTATTTATACAGGAACTGCATCAATGGACATACTACTGCAATGGATCAATACCCAATATGGCGAGATACTAATAACACCCTTAAAGTTTATACATTTAAAACTTTGCTTAAACTGGCAAGATAGGGCCAAAAAAAGTTGGGCAAAACTTAAGCATTAAAGAAAAAAGAGGGGGAAGATGAAAAGAATATTACTGATTAGTTTATTTTCAGTATATTTCTCAGGTTGGATCTGGGCACAGGAATATAAGGTCAGGCCGGGCATTACAATTACCAAAGATAACCATGGAAAATATCTCCCTGAACTCAAGAGGTTGCTACCTGATGCTGTTTTTCCCCATCATATCAACGGCTTAAAAAAGGGATGGATAACCATGCCTATAGTAAAGCCTGAATATCCGATTCTTAATCTTGCATATATTGAAGCTTCAAAGAATAATAAGGGAAATTTTAAGGTGGGACCAGGTAACAAGCTTATTGGGAAAGAGCGTTGGAAAGCAGGAGCACCTTTCCCTGATCCCATAACAGCAAAAGAACTTGCATGGAGCAGCTGGAGGAGAATAGATTCTACTGATGACTGTTCATTTCCTTGCAAATTCTTTCTATATGATAAAAATATTAAACTGGAACGGACAATTAAAGCCCACATTGGTAAGAAAATGTGGGTTGGAAGATTACTATTTCCACCAGTTCCTGAATTTCCTGGAAACAATGGTTTTATCTATTATAAGGAACATATAGTGATTCTTGAGCCATTTGATATCAGAGGTTTTTGTATGCTCAGGATCGGTTATGACGCCTTGGATAAGTCTGATGATACTTATAGCTATATTCCTGCATTACGAAGAATCCGCCGTTTGACAGGATCAGATGTGACTGATCCTATGCTGGGAACTGATTGTTGTTATGATGACTTTGAAGTTTGGAAGCAGAAAATAAACCATAAAATGACTTTTAAAATGGAGGATACTGAAGTTATTGTTGATCATCGGGTTTTGAATGAAAGGCCGGAGCAGGTATTTGTGAGAAATTGTTTTCAAACGGAATGGGAAATAAGATTAGTTTGGTTACTTGAGATCAATACAAATGATCCAGATTATGCTTATAGTAAAAGACTACTTTACATATCCAGAGACTCCGGATCATTTAACCTTCCCTACGGAGAATATTATGATCAGAAGGGGAGACTTTTCAGAACCAGTCATGTTCATCATGCATTTTCAAAACATGAAGGGGATTGGTATTCAAATGTAGCATATGGATATATCTGGCGAAACCATGTCAATGAGCATTCCTCTATACTTAACCAGTACCCCATATGGCATGATCCTGAATGTACTATAGATAGATACACAATAAGGGGGTTGCTTAAAATAGCCCGATAGATCCAAAAAAGTTAGCAAAACTTTAAAAATGAAAGGTAAATACTACATAGTAAGAAAGGAGGCGATAAGATGGAAAAGTATGATTTTTATAATACATCACGAAAACAAGAGTTTGAGTTAGTTAGTAAAAACCATCCCAATCTGCCAAAATCCATCTTATTAAAGGCAGACATGGTGAGGAGGGGAGTTACTTTTAATGAAGGTGCCCTTGAAATGATAAGGGAGCAGGAAAATGACATTAAGCTCTCCCATACAATATTTTTCCAGCATCACAAAATAGACCAGCCAGAATTACTACCTGCAGATTTAATGTTAAATGATGGAACTATTGTCCTTGTTTGCGCTGCTCCAAAGGATAATGATCCTTATATAATCGATTTTATAGAGGGGAAATTCTATGTAATGTTGGATGGTGAAGGTTCTATGGAAGAGGTTCGCTGTTTCAGAAAGCCGAATTATTACGATAAAAAGACAAGTAGCGGTGAGTGGATGAAGTATATAGGTTTTAATACCGGGTGTGACTGTATTCTTGTTAATCCATATAGACACTGCCATTACTGGAATGACGGCAATCAATGCGTTTTTTGCGATATGCCCTATAATATGAAGTTTCAAATGAAGATGGGAAGAGGGTTCAAGACTCGTTGTACCCCCGAAGACATTTATGAAACCATTAAAGAAGCTTTAAAACAGAAGGGAAAATGGAGGCATTTCATGTTTACAGGGGGATCAGACCCACGAAATGAATATAAAAGGGAGTTTGAATACCAGTTGGAAATAGTAAAGGCTATAAACCGGGCAGGGAAAGATATGGGAATAGAGGAGATTCCTCAGTGGTGTATAGCCAGTCCTTTCACAGAAGAAGAGCTTATCCAACTCAAGAAAGCCGGGCTTACTGCCTTTGGTGTGTTTATAGAAACCTGGGATAAGGAGAATTTTAAACATACCTGCCCGGGGAAAGAAAAGAACCAGGGATATGATCATTTTGTGCAAACTGCCTTAAAAGCTGTAAAGATTTTTGGAAGAGGTAATGTAATTGTGGGTTTTGTCCCCGGAGTAGAAATGATGCCTGAGCCATATGGCTTTGGTGACGATATTGATAAAGCAGTAAGCTCAACTCTGGAAGGGTATGAATTTTTAAACAAAAATGGAGTGGCTGTCTCAGGTACTGCCCTTACCATTGAACCAGGAACAACCCTTTATAAAATAGGAGCAACACCACCACCATTGGAGTTTTATGCAAGACTTTCAGAAGGCCGTCTCCGAATTTTGAAAAAATATAAACTTTTTTCTAAGACAGCCTGTTGGAGACATACACCTTATGGCCTTTCACCTGATGTTCAAAGATATGTTTGATAAACTATTCTTTAAACTTTTTAGAGGGAAAAAATAGATGGAAAACAAAGGGATTAAATTACCAAAAGAGGTGGTGGAGGTACTTCAGGATCCTGAAACTATAAAGGTTTTAACCACAAAAGATGGGGAAGGAGTACCTCATACGGTTTTCAAAGGTTCCCTGACTGCCCTGGATGATAAAACCATAGCATACATGGAGTTACTGGAGAACTCCCACACCTTGAAGAATATCCTTAGATTGATGAATATAGAAAGTGGTAAAAAGCTTGTAGCCATAAATGTTCTTGATCAGAAAAAAGGGATATCCTATCAGATTAAAGGAGAACCTTACCAGCTTCATATAGAAGGACC
>JAXHUS010000318.1:0-2066 GCA_034189305.1 Thermodesulfobacteriota bacterium
CGCAAGGATTGCCGGACATGCCGCAGATGTTGCAAAAGGTATCCCGGATGCCTTTGAACAGGATAGAAATATTTCTATTTACCGCAAAAGGCTGGATTGGGACAATCAGCTAAAATTCGCAATCGACCCTTCAAAGATAAAAGAAGCCAGGGAAAAAGACAATTTGGAGACTAAAGATATTTGCACTATGTGCGGTGATTTCTGTGCAATAAAAAGGTTTATTCAAAATGATAAAGAAGAATTTTATAAGATGTTGAATACTCTAAAATAAATCATCTAAATCGTCCGCTCCACCCCCGGAGGGCATTTCTCCATATTTTTGCAGGTGTTGCTGAATAAGTTCACTTTCCCTTTTTGTATACATTTCATCGGCTTCCCATTCAAACCATGTGACATTCTCATTTTCTTCCAATTCCCTATCTATATCCTCCCTTATATTCATTGAACCTTTAATGACAATTGGTTTCTTGGTTTCATCAAGAAGCTGATAAACTCCTGCAACTTCAGGTACCTTGCTTACATTTTCCGAATTAAATTCAAGATAATGCTCCGGAGGCAATGCCACTTCTGAAATCAAAAGTCGCAAATCACACTGTAAGCAGCGTTTTGCTTCCTTTAATGCCGCCTCTTCATTATAGACCTGTTCAATAGTATTAAAGTTCTCTTTTCTTTCTTCCACAGGAAGATGAGGGGGTGAAATTCTTGGCAGGTCAGCAAATCCTTCCGATTTTCCGATATATGGATCCCTTGGCTCTTTTTCAGTAAGAAC
The DNA here is from genome assembly GCA_034189305.1 of Thermodesulfobacteriota bacterium. Lineage (GTDB taxonomy): Bacteria > Desulfobacterota > WTBG01 > JAXHUS01 > JAXHUS01 > JAXHUS01. The sequence continues at coordinate 770 of JAXHUS010000318.1, forward strand.
TTCCTCGATATCCCCTTTGCCGCCAAGATATTTATCAATAGCCACTGCCACAGCTCTTCCATTTGCAACTGAATCGATAACCGAACCCGGAACTATTGCTACATCTCCTCCTGCATAAATTCCCTCCACCCCGGTCGATAAATTTTTATCTATTTCAATAGTTCCCCTTTTTTGTTTAATTTGCTGCATATCTTCTAAAAAGGATAAATCAGAAGCCTGCCCTATAGCCATAATTACATTGTCGCATAAAATAGTTTTTGTTTCCTTTTCATCATAAACTGGATTGAAATTGCCATTTTCATCAAAAACATTTGTGCACCGCATAAGTTCAATACCGGCAACTTTCCCGTTATCTTCAATAATCCTTTTCGGCCCCCAGGATGTGTTAATTTTTATTCCTTCCTCTAAAGCCTGCTCTATTTCCCATTCATGGGCAGGCATTTCTTCCCTTTTTTCCAGACAGGCCATTTGAACCTCTTTCGGGCCCAGCCTTAAACTCGTTAATGCCACATCAATAGCCACATTGCCACCCCCTATTACCACAACCTGATCTCCTATATCCTGTTTTTTTTCCATTTTAACTTCTTTTAGAAAATTCACACCCCACATGACACCATTTAAATCTATTCCTTCAATATTAATCTTTCTGGTTAAAGGAGCGCCCGCCGCAATAAATAAAGCATCAAAATCTCTTTTTATATCAGAAAGTTTTATTTCATCTCCAACTCTGGTATTGTTTTTAAAGGTAACGCCCAGATTTATTATTTCATTAATATCCTTGTTTAAAGTATTTTCTGAAAGCCGATAATATGGAATTCCATACCTTAACATTCCTCCTGGATCATTTTCCTTTTCAAAAATTGTTACATCATGTCCGAGTAAAGCCAAATAATAAGAGGCAGTAAGACCGGCAGGGCCCGATCCAATAATTGCCACCTTTTTACCCGTGGATGGCAATTTTTTGATTTTTTCCTTCCAGCCGCCTGTATCAAGCTCAGCAGCAAAATGTTTGAGAGCACAAATAGCCACAGGTTCATTTACATCACCTCTTCTACACTCAACTTCACAGGGATGAAAACACACAGCGCCTAAAATAGCAGGTAACGGAACCCTTTCTCTAATTACAGCGATTGCCTTTTTAAATTCTTTTCTTGCTATATAATTTATATATCTTGGTATATCGATCCCCGCCGGGCATGTAAATTTACAGGGGACAAGGGATTCCTCTTTATTTGCCGCTTTTATTTCTTTGTCGGTCAAAGCTCCGGTAGGACAAACCTCAACACATGCGCCACAA
>JAXHUS010000319.1:0-7872 GCA_034189305.1 Thermodesulfobacteriota bacterium
TACTTCCGCGTTACAGGGGGCCTGCTCCAATTAACCGGGCAATTTTAAATGGAGATAAAACAACAGGGGTTACAATTATAAAGATGAATTCCAGAATGGATGCCGGTGATATTTTACTCCAGGAGGAAATTTCTATTGATCCAGAGGAAGATGCAGGCAGTTTAGAAGGCAGACTTTCCCAACTGGGGGGAAAATTACTCCAAAAGGTTCTTCTATCTGTTAAAAACAATACACTAAAATCATTGCCCCAACCAGAGGAGGGTGTAACTTTTGCTCCAGCCTTAAAAAAGATGGATGGGAATATCAACTGGGGTAAAAGCGCTTATGAAATAAAAAATCAAATTCTTGGATTCTCTCCAAAACCAGGTGCCTTTACAAGACTTGAAAAAAAGCTTTTAAAGATATTTCGGGCAAAAATTCTTGATGAACCCGGCAAAGGAGTATACGGAGAAATCAGGGAAGTAGAAAAAAAAGGATTTAAAGTGGCAACAAAAGATAAATATCTTTTTATCACAGAGATTCAGCTTGAAAATAAAAGAAGAATGAGTGTGGAGGAGTTTCTTAAAGGTCATAAAATAAAAACAGGAATAATTCTTGGAACATGAATAAAGACCATCTTTCTTCAGTCTCGATATCCAGAGAGACAGCCCTTTCTTTGCTTAACGAAAGAGAGAAGAAAGATATCCCCTTAAATTACCTTTTGGAAGATAGTTTTAAACTCAATCCGGAGATTGATCAGCGTGACCGTTCCTTTATAACGGAACTTGTATATGGAACCATTCGCTGGCAGGGTAAAATAGACTGGGTTATTTCTAAGTTTTCTCATTTCAAATTAGAAAAGATAGATCCAGTAGTATTAAATATACTACGTATGGGAATATACCAGTGTTTCTTTTTGGATCGAGTACCTCAATCTGCCGCTGTGAACGAAGCGGTGAAACTTGCAAATATCAAGGGTTTAAAAAGGACCGGAAATTTTGTAAATGGAGTGCTTAGAAATATTATCAGAGATTGGGAAAAGATCGCCTATCCTTCCATGCAAAAAGACAAGGCTTATGCCATTTCCATAAATTATTCCCATCCATTGTGGCTGGTTAAAAAATTCCTGAAACTTTTTGGGGAGAAAGAAACTATAAAATTATGTGAAGTCAATAACAAGCTTCCGCAAATGGCCTTAAGAACCAATACATTAAAGATATCAAGACACGCGTTAATGAACAAACTAAAAGAGGCAGGTTGTTCAACTAGCACTTCTATTTATTCCCCTGAGGGAATTATCTTAGAAAAACCCGCCCTCCTAAGGAAATTAGAATTATATACCAGGGGATTTTTCGAGATTCAGAATGAAACATCCCAGCTTGTCTCCCGTCTTTTAGAACCGGAAGAAGGTGAGTTTATTCTGGATGCCTGTGCTGCTCCAGGTAACAAGACCACACATATTGCCCAACTAACTAATAATAAGTCCAGAATTATCGCGGTAGAAATTAATCCCAAAAAAATCCGGAATTTAAAGGGGAATATTAAAAGACTTGGAATAAACGGAGTTAAAGTAATAATGGGAGATGTCACCCTTAAACTTAAATTTTTATCTGAAGGGGAGTTATTTGACCGTATCCTTTTAGATGCTCCCTGCTCGGGTCTGGGGACATTAAGAAGATGCCCGGATATAAAGTGGAAGAAGCAAGATAAAGACTTAAAAAGGTTGAGCGAACTTCAATACAAGATGTTGCAAAATTTAGCGGGTTATCTGAAGATAGGCGGTGTTTTACTTTACAGTATCTGCACCATAACACAGGAGGAGGGCCCTCTGGTTATTCAAAAATTTTTAAAATCCAGGAAAGATTTTAAATTGATTAGTTTTTCAAAAAGCTTTGCAGCTTACGCTTCCAGTTTTACCAATTCTTCAGGGTTTTTCTGCAGTTTGCCCCATAAACATAATTTAGATGGTTTTTTTGCTGCCAAACTTGTAAGGAGTTTATGATGTTTGTGAAGTTAGATAAACCATGCTGAAACAGGGCAAAAAGAGGGTGGGAATCTCCGGGGAAAAAACGTATACGTTTTCACAAAGCTGCTGTGGAGAAAATACCATTATCCAGATAATATTAGTATCATCATCATCTCAGTTATCAGCGGACAGCTAAGAAACCTGAATATTGAGGGCTGATAGCTCAAAGCTCACGCATATATATTAGTTGTATTCTTTGCCCGTAATGTGATAGTGTATCAAATGATTTTATCACGATGATCACCTTCTTTTTCTTTGTACTTTTTTTTATCATAATCAGGAGGTCATCAACTCTTTTTCTTAATGTTTAAGTAAGAGAAAATTATTCATTTTAATAATTTTGCAATTACCTGGATTATATATTAATCCTTTTAGGAGATAGGTATGGCAACAACAACCATAAACCAACATATCGAAATTACACCCGGTGTAGCAGACGGCAAACCCCGTATTGCAGGACATCGCATTACCGTCCAAAATATTGTGTTATGGCATGAGTTAATCGGGAAAAGTGTTGATGAAATTGCAGCAGAGTTTGGATTAACGCTGGCTGATGTATATGCTGCTTTAGCTTACTATCATGATAATAAGGTATTTATTGATGAGGCTATTCAGAAAGATGAATCATTTGTAAAAGCATTGCGACAACAAATTCCTTCAAAACTTAACCAAAAGTTACATGACCGAAAAGATAAAACTTTACATGGATGAAAATTCATTTGCTAATTAATATACGTAAATTCAAAAAATAAATGGGGTATTTTTAAATATAATTTATTTATATAATGGGATGTATAATCTGATACATTTTGCAAAAAGAGAATAAAGTAGAATTTATTAATTTAGATTATATACCAAATATGGTGTATTTATTTTTTATGTATATGGACACTTTTGGTGTCTACATCTAGACATGGCAAATTTAAAAATACAGGCGTTCGCAAATCATGAGGAATGATATTCAAAAAATAATGGAGGAGCTTGCTATAAGTTCGGACAAAATCATTGTCAACCCTTCAACGCTCGAAGAGTTAAAAAGCCAAGGGATACCATTCGATATTGTCCCCTCACCAACAATAGATGAACTGTTTGAACAACGGAGAATAAAAGCCAAAGAAAATGCACCTCTGTTGCCAATACTTCCTGAAGGCCTGCCGCCATCTATCCAGGCGCTGTATCAAGAAATAAGGGAATGTATATTTTTCGGATTAAATGGTGCAGCTATCACAATGTCCTCAATTTTAATCGAGTACGCCATTAAGTATGCAACACATGTCAAAGAGTCCGGCGGTCATGATAGTGGTGATCCGGATAAATGGGATGAATTTGAGGAAATGGAACTTTCACCAGCCATCAACCGTGCAAAAAGGGCTAAGAGGCTACACTCATTTAGAACGACAATCCGTAATCCTTACAATCATTACAATATAAAAAAGATCACTAAAAACGTTGCAGCTCAAAAAGTAAAGCGGCTTTATGTACATACCGGACAAGTTGAGGAAGTTGATATTGAAGCAGAAAATAGCCCTATGATTCAAACCCAAGCAAAACCGTTTATGGATGAGCATCATGTGCTACCAGTATTTCATTTTGCTGATGAAGTCGTTAAGTATTTTCTGCAAAAGATTAGATAGGGCCATGTAACCATGCCTTTCACCCGGATGGCAATTCCGCTACGCTCCATTGCCATAGGTGAAGGTCACGTTATGCTGCTTACAATGTAGCCTATAGAGACAAAGTGCTATAATGATATTGAGTGATTTATGCCATTGATAGATGACATACAAGAGAAGATTGAAATAGGACTCTTTGAATTCTCAAAACACGCTGTCGACCAGAGCATTATTCGTCGTATAAATGTGCAGGATGTGAGAGAGGTTATTGCCAATGGCGCAATAATAGAAGACTATCCAGAGGATAAATATGGGCCAAGCTGCTTGATTTTTGGTAAGACGGCAGGAAAAAGGCCAATACACATACAATGCAGCTATCCATCAAGGCCGATTATTAAGATAATCACTCTTTATGAGCCAGATCCAGTTCGCTGGATTGATTTCAAAAAAAGGAGACCACGATGAAACCATACCAAGACGAAAACTTAGTAGAGCGATTGGTAACCTACACGTTGGAATTTGAAGGGAAATTCTATATTGTCGAAAATGTCCCAGCACGTGTAAATGATGAGACAGGCGAACAATTTTTTTCGCCATCCACAGTTGAGCGATTACACCAAACAATTCTTGGACATGCAAAGCCTCGTAGGACAATCGAAGCACCTGTATATGAATATACGGAAATGGTGCTACCATAGCCGCATAACAAAAAAAGGATTAGTTCCGAGTCGAGGAACGAGAACTCGGAACTAATCCATGATTCAAGAAGCCGTGGGGTCTATAGGGGAAAAGGTTAAGAAATTTTCTCATCCGGAACTCCTCCATACTGGTATGGGTTTGATAAAGGCCAGAAATTTTAAATCATGTCCGCAATGTAAGCAGCGGAATTACCAGTCCATGCTTAATGACGCTCTTAGAAAGCACATTAAACATCAAGATCAACCCCTTGAAGAGGTTCTCCGTCGTGTTGTTAGGGAGGAGTTACGCGCATCTCAATAAGTAAGGAGTGTGGCGAACCTTTGCGTGCACCAGACCGAAAGGGGCGAGCTGGCACAGCATTGATATTGTCTTGTGCTTCACAAATCTATTATCATTAGCATTTTTCAGTATACCCTTCCATCTGGTAACGCATGTCGTTCGGTCACAGAGATAAAATATGGCAGAATACGGTGTATTGAATCGCAAAGGGGCAACTCTCAGTGATGTAACGGCGAATAAGGAATATGGAGTTGACCGGGACTTCATTTTGAAGGGCATACGAGCCGGTAAACTTGAATACCGAGAAGGGGTGATATGGGGGTATCCATATCTCAGGTTTTTGAGAATTCAGCTTGAGCAGTACATCGTTGAGGAGCTTGGCAAGGATCGTTTGTCGAGCTTCAAGAAACAGACAGAGCTTCGCAGGATTAAGAAGGAAATTGCCAATTTGAAAAAGAGACTGAATGAACTTCAGGCCCGAAAAATGGAACTTGAGAAACAGGTAATGAAATACAAGACCTAACCTCAATATTCTATCCGTCAATAAACCCAAAAAATGCATTGTTGTTGCTTCTCGTTCATTTCACCAGGTTCTTCCTCTAACCAGGGGAAAAAGATTTAGTTGTATTCTTTGCCCGTAATGTGATAGTGTATATCGATGCTCTCTTAAGTACTCTAATTATAAAATTTTCGACTCAACTTTCAATAGGAGGAAAGGTTAATGATAAAAAAAATTGCCCCGTCAATTCTCTCAGCGGATTTTTCTAAACTGGCCCAGGAGGTTCAAGAAGTTTGCGAAGCAGGAGCTGATTTAATACATGTGGATGTTATGGACGGACATTTTGTTCCCAACCTGACTATTGGGCCTCCGGTAATAAAATGTCTTAGAAAGACTACCAAACTGCCCCTTGACGTGCATTTAATGATTACAAATCCGGATACATATTTAGAGGAATATGCAAATGCGGGAAGTGATATTATTACTGTTCATGTTGAGGTATGCCCACACCTTCATCGAACAATTCAAAGGATAAAAGAACTTGGCAAAAAGGCGGGGGTTTCATTAAACCCATCTACCCCCCTTACATCCCTTGATTGTATTCTAAATGATATTGATATGGTCCTGATAATGACAGTTAATCCAGGATTTGGGGGTCAGAAATTTATAAAGTCCCTTCTTCCTAAGATAGCCAGAATGCGGAAAATCATTGATGAAAGAAACCTATCAGTAGAAATAGAAGTAGATGGAGGAATTAACAAAGAAAATATTAATGAGGTATCAAAAGCGGGTTGTGATATTTTCGTCGCAGGTTCCGCTGTCTTTAATACCGGTAATTACGCAGAAGCTATTGCCGGCTTACGAAATAGTTTAAAAATGGTAGTATGAAAATATCATTGAAGGTTCCTTATAGCTATTTATTTATCTTTCACAGAAACAAAGGGTTCTCTAAAAATTCATGAAATTTTGAGATCATAAAAAACTTGACTAAGAAAATGAATATATTATAATTAATCAATTAATCATTATTTATTGGTAAAAGGTTAATAATGTTGTGCCGTAAGAGTTTTAGATTTATTATCCTTTTATTGATTCCACATTTGACATTTTCAACAAATGTACTCCAGGCAAATATAAAACCTTTCTATTCTTATAATAAAATTAAGCCCGAAAAGAAAACACTCCCCTTTTCCCTCAGCAACATTATTGGATGTGGTAAGCTTATAATTACGGCCATCACAAGTCTTTTTAGTGAAGAAAAGGAATTTTTAATATCCAGACCTGAAAAATTTTCAACAAGCAAATATGCAAATTTTATTATAGGGGGGGACAGCTTTGAGGTTGATGAGGTTTATAATTCTCCTGATAAAAGACTGACATTATTTCATATAAAAGAAAAAGAGATGTTTTTCTATTTTTATTGTACGGAGTCTACAATCCATGGAGAAATAATAAGGTTGACGCCAATCTCATTAAAATTTCAAGTAAAACAAATAGATAAATTTTTTCCCCTTTCAAAATTTTACTCCGGCTTAACAAAAGAAGATAAAATTAATGTTGATATAACTGAAGAGCTTCTAATTAAATCTAATTTTATTGGAAGGGAGTCATTCTATAAGAGGGGTAAAACAATAGTTCCCAGAAAAATGGAATATGTTCATACTCTATTTTTTTTTAAAAAAGTAAACGATATGATTTTAGGGTTGATAAAGGATGGAGAAGAAACCTTTTATATTGACCGATTTCCTACCTGTTATACTTATGATAGAAAAGCCTTCCGGCTATATGTCTGCAGGGACAAAAAGAAAATTATAATGGCCAGAAGATCAGACAACCACTCCAATATTCTTCATGGAAGTGTATTTTCCTTTTAATTTGTGATTTAAGATAAAGACTAATTTTGCCGATTAATAAATTTAGAAAGAGCGTAACAGTTCCACACGGGTCAGGGGGCATTTGTCGGTTAAACTCTTCTTAAAAAATTCCCTGAACTGTTACAAAGAACAATGTTTTAAAAAGAGGAGAGGATATGATTTTTAATGTCAGCAGTAGTTTATCGGCGCTAATGGCTTTTGGCAAAAAAATGGGGGTTATCGCCAATAATGTTGCCAATGTTTATAGCGAAGGGTTTAAAAAAAGCAGAGCCAATTTGGAAGAGGGGTATAATGGAGGTGTATCGGTAGAGATCAACAGGATAGAAACTCCCGGTCATTCTGTCACTATGGAAAAATATAACGAAATTATACATAAAGAGGGCTCTAATGTGTATTTAGCCGAGGAAATATCCCAGGCTCAAATTATAAGAAGATACTATCAGGCAGATTTACAATCTATAAAGATACAGGATGAAATGTTAGGAGATTTTTTAGACATTATGGGTTAAATCTGCTCAATTTTTATCATTAAGCCCGCCGTTTTTGCATTCCTTTCATCGAATGTCGACAAAAAATATAGTTTTATACCAAAAAATGCCTTTGCATTTTTCGGTATAAATTGTCATCATTTTAGCTTTTTCTTTCATTTGTAGTGTTTTAATTCATGTAATAAAAAATTAATTAAATGATTAAACCTTTTACTTAAATGTTGTGTCTAATCTCAAAAAAGGTAAATAGAATATATGACAGAAGATACCTTATTGATTAAAGAATTCAAAAGGGGAAACCTGAAAGCATTTGAGAAATTAGTGGTAAGACATCAGAAAGCAATATATTTTCTTGCTCTTCGTTTTTTAGAGGATGAGATGGAGGCTGAAGATATGGTGCAGAAAACCTTTATTC
>JAXHUS010000032.1:0-4399 GCA_034189305.1 Thermodesulfobacteriota bacterium
GTTCTCCACTTTCAAGCTTGCCAAGCCGCTCCATTGCACTTTTATGGACTTCACCCCTTATCCATCCCGACTCCCAGCATTTTATATATCCACCCAGATCATCCATTTTTTTTAGAAGTTTCAAAATCTCCTCTTCCATACTGGTTGTTAAAGACTCGATATAATAAGAACCTCCTAATGGATCTGTAACATAAGGTATATCAGTCTCTTCTCCAAGTATTTGATAAGTTCTTACCGCCACCTGCACAGCTTCTTCAGTGGGAATGCCAAGGGCCTCATCATACGATGAAATCCATGCGCCATCCACATCTGCCATCATAGCAGCTAAAGACATAATAGTTGTTCGTATAATGTTATTAAGAGGTTCTTGAGCAGTAAGTTCAACTCCGGCTGTCTGGGCGGTGATTGAATTATATTGAAGGGATTCCGGTTTTTTGCACCCAAATCGCTCTTTGAAAATTTTTGCCCAGAGTCTTCTTAAAGCCCTTATCTTTGCAATCTCTTCGAAAAAATTGAGGCTTATATGAGGGTGCCCCATAAATTTACCTGCTACATCATCAGGGGAAAGCCCAACCTTTATACACTCTTCAACCAGGCTAATGGAATGGGCAAGATTAAAGGCTACTTCCTGAACCGGAGTGGCCCCGGCCTCTCCCACATTGTATCCATCCATTGCACCGTGAAAGGAAAGGGGACAATTTTTTACGACCCAGTGGGTATATTCCGTGGCAAGTTTCATGGCGCCTGGAGGCGGGAAGCCAGCACTATCCCAGCACCACTGGTGGTGGAAGTAATTGCATGCTACAAAAAAGAGTTTATCTAAGGGTTCCTTCCTTATCTCCTGTGCATAGGCTGCATATAGAGCAGTTAAAATAATCCCCGCATCAAACCCTATTAATACGGTAAACACCTGTTCCAGAGGAAGATTTTCATAAAGCACTTCAAAATCTTTTAAAGTACTTAAGGAAATGCCACATTCCCCTACTTTTCCCCTGGCAGCCGGATCATCAGGATCCAACCCTCTCTGGGTTGGAAGATCAACAGCAAGTATATATACTACCATATCCTCTTCTCTTCCCACATGAAATCTGCTGCCTAATTTCTCCAGCCACTTCCTTCTGTCACGGGTCTCCTTTGCGGTTCCAAGACCGTAACCCTGATTCATTAGAAATGGTATAACCTGGTAGTGAAGGGGATATTTGCCTCTGGTGAAGGGATAAACTCCCGGCAATCCTATTTCTTCATATTTTAATCCCATCAGGTCCTGTGGTGTGTACACAGGTTTTAAGGCAATACCGGATCTTGTGGTAAACTTTAATTCCTTTGTCATTCCCGGTGGCGCAGGCATATTTGAAATTTGCTCCTGCCAAAGCTTTTGCATTTCTTCATTTTCATCTTTTACTTTTTGTGTAAACATGTTTTTCCCCTTTATTCTTTTAATATATAGTTTTAGACTAGGTATATCGTTTCATTAAAACATATACATATTTCGTTAGCAAAAATGACAAATTTCAAAATCCAAATTACAAAATGCCAAAAATAGTGATCGGTAAACAGTATTTTGTTTTTTTGCATTTGACATTCATTTGACATTTGAGCTTTGATATTTGAATTTTATTTGTAACTATTTTATTGAATCGTTGTACTAGTTTATTTACTATCGTGCCTCCTGTAATAAATGTCTAATTGTGAAGGCATGCTTTGTGGCCATGGGATCAGCAAAGGTAGGCCACATCGGCTGAAGGGTAGTGTGCCCTGATATATGGTCTATCCACTTTGCCCCATACCAGCAGTTTGCATCAAAAGTTTTGGCATCTTTTGCATGGGCAATCATACTGCTGGTTCTCCACAGTCTCCCCTTAAGATCATAGTTATCTGCACCGTAAAGGTCTGCCGTTGGCAATTCCTTTTCTACATATATTACCCTTTTACTATAAGCATAACCTGGATCATTTATATTATACTGTAGTATCCATGAAGGTCTTATTTCCCATTCCCACTGGTAGCAATCGGCCTGTATGTGATTGGAAGGGATTTTCGTATAATGAATGGGGACTAAAAGGTCTTTTGTGCCCAAAAGGTTAAAAGTCATTTTTGAATTTATTTTCTGGCGTATTGTCTCAAAATCATCATAACAAAAATCACATCCCAGTACCGGGTCGGTGACATCCGATCCGGTCAAACGTCTCAGTCTTCTTATGGCGGGAATATAGCTGAAGCAATCATCTGTTTTGTCCAGTGGGTCATAACATATTCTAATCATCGAAAATCCCTTAACATCAAAAGGTTTGATAACTACCATGGATTCTTTTAACCTTATTAATCCATTATTTCCTGGTTCTTCAGGAATAGGGGGTATAGTGTGCCTGCCTATATAGTACCTATTATAAAGATGTGCCCTTATAGATCTTTCTATCTTCCCTGTCTTCCTTCCACTGCTATCAAATAGTAGAAATTCTGTATAGAAAGACATCTGATCTGTAATTTGATCCCTTCTTTGTATATTCCACGCAAGCTCCAATCCGTTTTTAGGTTCAGGAAAAGGCAGCCCGGATACCCATCCAATAAGTTCATTTCTTTTGCCTGCACTGCACCTATTGCTGTATTTTTTCGTTGCTTCTCCATACTTTAACGGTATAGGATAATTTATCTTTTTAACAACTGGAATATTTATCCTTACATTTTCCACCCCATTTACAACTGAATCATAACCACCGGCTGATAATAGCTTTTTAAGATCCGGAAGATAGTTTTTATAATTTTTTTGTGTAATAATAATACCTGGTTTTATTCTGTTTTCATCTGCAATGACCAATACCGGAATAAATCCCAGCATCAAAATATAAAAAACGGTCTTTTTTATTTTAGAGGTTAAAATATTCTTGATTAATGTTTCTCTCTTCAATTTCCATAAAAAAATACTAAAGTCTTTAACCTGCATTTTCCCCTCCACAAACTTTTTTAAAAATCCATAAACCGGACAGAATATCCTTACACCTTAACCTGTATGTCCCATAACGGCGGCTCTCCTGCCGGAAGAACATCCGAGGCAAGAAGGGTTGTACATCCCGGGCAGTAAAATTCATGATAAACCACAAAATCAGATTCCTGGACATAATGTTTCCCTATTTCGGAGCCCGGGATCTCTGCTTTTAGAGCATGTAATTTATAGTTATCATCTGCCCCGCAAAAATCATGTCCGCATTTTATGCAACGGATTCTTTTTTCTTCGTCAATACCAAGGTATTCATGAATTCTCATTACCATATTCCAGGGATTTGTATTATTGTTTTCAGTAAAATTTTCTTTTTTCATTTCTGACCTTAGCCTCCTTTCATGTTTTATTTTCTCCCTTTGTTCCTCTGTTGCCCGTTCATCTATCAAAAGAGCCTTTTTTGTCTTTCTGTCAGTAACTACTCCCGGTACCCAGGGGGTAATGATAACTCCGTATACATCTTTTGCATATTCCATAGATGTCAATTCCTCCAATACATCTTTAAAGACTGACCGGGGGTTCCTGTCCAGAGGATCTGCATACCCTGCCCCGCCATCCATGTACGAATATATAATTGTTCCGGACTTGCCCATAACACCGGCGAACATGGGAGGATAATCCTTTATCTCTCCCTTTAGCCTTTTAACATCGGAAATATCATATATGCCCCTGCCTTTTTCAAACCATTGCAAAGAATCAGTGTTCTGGGCGATTATCATTTCTGCCGCCCCTGGTTGATGTCCTCCAAACAGACCCGGGCCGGCGCTGGATTTTTTCCCGAAACCAAGGCCTACAATCTCAATACCCCTGGTATTATGCACGGCATGAATTAACTCAAGACCCATTCCCCCTCTGAATTTTCCCGGTCCACCGGAATCAGGGGCCTGTCTTCGGGCTAAATATAAAAAGGGCATAACCGACTCATATGTCTCCAAATCCCCCGCAATAACCTCAGGAGTATAAGTAAAAGCTCCGGTATCTACTCCGTCAAAGGTAGCGCCTGCTCCCTGTCCTCCCGCTAAAGCATCAAAAAGAAGAGTAGCCATAGTCTGGCCGTATTGATTTGCACCGCCCCATTGAAAACCAATATAATTAGACATCCATGAAGCATTTTGATCGTTATAATATTTTTCAGAACAGACAAGCATCTTTGAAACACATACATGAATAAGGTTCATAATATTCATTCCAACAAGGGCCGACATGCTGACTGCCGCCGGCCAATCAGCGTTAACCAGGCTTCCTTTCGGTGCAATTATTTCTATAGGATTCATCATTCCCCGGTTCCAATACTCCTCATAAAATAGTCTTGTTCCCACAACTGTAAAAACCAAACCTATTGTTCCGGAAATTGTAATGTTTGTGGGGCCAGGAAGCTGGGAATCCGTTCCTGTGAAATCTACG
>JAXHUS010000320.1:0-4034 GCA_034189305.1 Thermodesulfobacteriota bacterium
TTTATAATCTTTTCTACAGCGACTACCATCTCATCACTGGCATGGTGAAGTTGAGATATCTGCAGTTTGCAGGTATCACTTACTATATGTGCCTGTTTTATAAAATTTGTACAATCAGGAATTTCACTTTCATCGTCAGTAGAGTGCCCATTATTAAGCCTTAAAATCAGGTCATCAATTGCTTCTTTTACGTGCTCAATCTCCTGACGGGTGATATCATGGAACTGTATGAATGTAACAATCTCTCCTATGCTTCCGGATATTTCATTAGACCGGGCTGAGATTTGTTTTGATGCAGCAGAGAATAAATCATATCTTTCTTTGAGCAATAAGCGGTTTGTTTTTATATTGTTAAGGATTTCCTTAGCCTGATTGAACTGTTTATATTCAAAAGTTATAATCTCAGAGAATGTTTTTTTAATTGTATTGCTTATCGATATTGATCCATCCAGCATATCGGATGACTTTGAATTAATAAATCCTGACAGCTCTCTTACATTGTCAGCCAGAATATTAAAATTGTTCTTTTTATCAGTAAAGCGGGTACTTTCGATTTTTATGGAGATTCCCAGTATATTCAGGACTTTGACAATCTTCATAAAGCCCTCAAACGCTCCATTAATACTATCAAATATATTAAGGATATGTCCTATTGATCCTTTTTTCTGTACGGATCTGTGATTCAGGTCTTCAAAGTAGCCATTTATTCTGTCCAGGATTCCCTGCAGTCTATCGATAGCAATTGCAGTTTCATCCCCTGAAATCAGATTTGTAGCAGACAGGGATATTGCAGAAATTTTTTCTGCATCATTGTAAAAATCCTGTAGTGCTTTGCCCAGGCAAAGAAAATCACCCTCAGTTTGACTGATAAAAGTCTTAATTGTATCTCTTATTCTATTCAGGCTGCCTATCCACTTTTTGCAGGGTACGTCAATCTCTGTTTTATTGGCAGGGGGATCGAAATCATTAATAATCAACTCCGGATCGGATGATTTTTCAGTGTTATATTCAATAATTCTTCGCAAAATTGATTTAAAGTCCATTAAGTTACTATTTTTACTATTTTTTAAATAAATACTATAAATTCTTCTAAATTTCGTTAGTTTTGAACTTATTTTTAAAAAAACATTTCGCTATTAAATAAGAAAAACTTTAGAAAAAATTTTACAAAAATTGAAAGAGGTGAGAATATTGTAAGAGCTGCGAAAGGAGATTTCTGTGGCAGACTCAGATTTTAATCCTGGGAATACCTAGTAAATAGAAGGGGGGCAACCTGTCAAAGTATTTTATAATGAAGGATTTTATTTAAATATTGTTACTTTATTTGAATTTTTGACCCTTAATTTGTTATTTTTCCTGCCACAATATATCCCACCTTATAAGTTCTCTCATGGGGGGGATAATATAATTTTCAGGTTCTTCATTTGTTATAAGGGCGGTCCCATCAATATCTGAAGCATTTCTATTTAAAAATTCGTCCAATTTAACCCTCCCTCCTGGTAAAGGTTCAATCGGCACTTTATGGATTGCGCTTAACAGACAGAAATATAAACTTCCTGTTACCCCCAGTAACCCTTTATCAGTCCTTTTTTCATAAAAAAAGATAGTTTTTTTTATCTTTCTTTTTTCAAATAAATAACCCGCCATGTTATCGGTAATGTATACAAAAGGAATGCCTGTTTCCTTAAGGATTGGTGCATGGTAATTAAGACCGATAAGATACGGCCTTAATTCAGGCAATAAAACATATGAATTTTTCTCTTTATTTACGATTTCAAATGCTTCTTTTAAAGAGGTTTTTTTTGCTATGCCTGTTAGAAGGAAAAGTTTATCTACTTCATCTATTTTCACTTAATTTTACTTCTCCTGAAATTTCAAACCATCCTGAGATTAGATGTTGTTTTGTCAGGTCAAAAGATGGGTAAAGTGAGTAAGGCCACCTGCCTCGCCCTTCCAGGTATAAAAAAACCTCGTTATAGTCCCGTTCTTCTATAGGTATCTTTTCTGGAGGAATATCTAAAGGAAACTGGTTAAGCACATAAAAGGGAATCTGATAGTACGAGGCAAGACGGGCAAGACTGTATGTTCCGATTTTATTGATAATGTCACCTTTTTTAGTACAACGATCCGAACCAACGACTACACAGTTTACCATTCCCCTTTCCATAAGCCATGCAGCCTGATTGTCGCATATAAGTTTTACAGGAATATTCAGACGATTAAGTTCCCAGAAGGTTAATCTGGCGCCCTGGAGATAGGGTCTTGTCTCTGAGGCAATAAAAGAAATCTTCTTTCCCATATTCTGCATAGCCTCATAAAGATAGACAAATTCACCACTAACATTGCAAAGGGTAAGAACCGATGCGGGGTCCGGCAAATTTAAAGCAAGATTTTCCGCCCTTTTTTTTCTCATAATGGAAAAATTATCTATAAGTCTTTCAACAGATTCTGTCAAATTAGATTTTTTATCCTCAAAAATGCTATCTTTTTTTATTTCATTTCTTAAGATACCGGCAAGACTTTTAAAATCGAAAGTAGGCCTCTTTTCATGAAAAAGGGATGCAAGATCTTCCGGTATAATTTCCTTTTCTAAAAGGACACAGACATAAAAGAACAGCAACACCTGTCCAAAGGCTCTAGTTTTCATTTCTGAAAGAATTTTCAAGGCATCATTCAGGGTTTTTACCTTAAGATATTTTTCCTCCCAGGGTAGGGATGTCTCATCAAGAACATAAATACACCCATCCTTTAAATGTACCGATACAGAAAGGGGGCTGGAAAGTTTCTTATCCATCAATTTCCTTTATAATCTTAAATGTGGTTTCAACCATTTTATATTCGGCATCTAAAAAGCGGATATCGGTAAAGCCCACCTCTCCTGTAATAAGATTGTCACTCACAGCAAGAATTGCGGATGCTTTTTTGTTATATAATTTCGTTACGGTAAAAAAAGGGCTCGTAACCATATCCACCGCAACAACGCCCTTGACAATAAGGGGATTAATTAATTCTTTTGTTTCTTTCAAGATGGCATCCGTTGTCCATATTCCACCCCTGTGGCATTTTACGTTCTCCGATGCAAGATCAAATAGCAAATTGTTTAGATTATTATCTCCTTCGGGTATAAAGTTATCATCAACATAATATCTGGTTACACCGTCTCCCCGAATAGCATAATCCGGAATTACCATGTCCCCTATATTTATTTCGGCATTAAGTGCCCCACAGGAACCAAGACGTACAAAATTATCAATCCCTCCGGCACATAGAATCTCCGTTACAAGGGCAGTATCTGGTGCGTACATCCCGGCATTGCCTACGGTCACTTTTTTGCCCTCAAATTCCCCGGTCCAGAATGTATAACCCATTGTGCTAAAATTTTTAACAGGGTTGTTTATTCGTTCAAGACATATGGAAACGCGCTGGGGTTGACCACTTATAAGGGCAATATTGCCAAAATCACCAGGTTTGAATTGTAAATCATTAAGTAAATCTGTAGCCTTTAGATGAACATCTCTCTCCATCATGATATGTAATCTCCAGGATAAATATTTAAATTATAGGTTTCCCTTCCGCTGCGGCCTTTTCAAACTTTCCCACACATTCTATATAGCTTCTTGCACAATTTCTTGTAAACAGATGAAATCTTTTATCGTATAGTATACGTTGAATACGTCCGGGTTTGCTGTAAAATTCTCTGTTACACCATGCAGCGAGACGTCCTAAGTCTTCTCTACTTAGATATTTTGTGCGAACAACGGCATGGTGAAAATCCCATTTATGTCTATCATGCTCAACAATATAGGGAGTTAACTCCTCTGAAATAGGGATTCCTTCAACGGGGGTTAAAATTTGAAGGGAGATCAAATCAGGATCTATTGTGTCTATATGCTGGAAACGTTCTTTAATAATTTGTTCGTCATCATCAGGAAATCCCACCATCCAGGTAACTACCGACATAATGCCGTTTTCTCTGAAACAATCGATTGTTTCTTTTACCTGCTCAACTGTAATTTTTTTATTGATCGACTTAA
>JAXHUS010000321.1:0-3792 GCA_034189305.1 Thermodesulfobacteriota bacterium
TTAACACTGCATCAAAGCTTAAATCTGCCATTGTTTCCTCCTTTTTATAATAAAAAGCCTACTCTTCTTCTTCCGGTGGACCGCCAAAATATGCAGGAGTTGGCCACCATTTCTTTATTTTTAACTCTTCCGCCATGACATTGGCGGCAATGTAACCGGCCCCACCATGGCAACCACCTGAAGGATGGGCAGTCGGCCCGCAGAGATAAAGATTCTCAATTGGAGTCTTATTGGGGAGGTAGCCATGAAAAGGTCTAAAAATTCCCATCTGATCCTGATCAATAGCCCCACCATTAAAATCTCCAAAAATCATAGAGGGGTTTCTTCTTACAATGTCTAACGGTGTATCTGAATATTTAGCAAGAATAACTTCAGGTTTTTTAAGATTATGGGTATAGCGGCCCCAGGCCTCAAGACATTCTTCTTCATATTCTTCTTTTACTTCATCCCACTTTTCAGCACCCCCCTTTATAATTTTAGTATTTGGTGCATATTGCCAGATAAAAGCCGTGTGTTTACCCGGGGGAGCCTGAGTAGAATCTATTGCAGTGGGCATTACTGCTAAAAAGCCTATTTCATCTCCTTTAGGTATCTCCCCTATCTTGATCTTGTTAAATTGTCTCTGCAATGTCTTTGTAGACTCACACATTCCTATAGTATAACACCTCTGTATTTCAGGATCACGGGCAGAAGCCTTATACATAACCGGTTCTTCCAATGCAAGATGCAATGTAAAAAGGGCTACTTCACCTGCCCTCCAGTGCTTTATTTGTTTTATAAAGGCTCCATCCAGATGCTCTTCTTCGATCATTCTACCATTACCAAAGATAAGAGTTGGTCCTATATTACAGGCCACTGCTCTTTTTGCCAGAAACTCCGTACCATCAGAAATTTTCACGCCCATGGCTACCCCATCCTTCACTATAATTTCTTTCACTTCGGTACTGCTCTTAACAACTCCTTCATTGTCCTCTATTACTCTCACCATTGCGTCTGCAAGGGATTTAGAGCCTCCAACTGATGTTCCAATACCAGATTTATGTAAAATAGGAAAAAGTACCGGGAAATAAATTCCACATCCGTAAGAATCTTGAGTTATTCCGGCCTGGGTTACATGAAGCAGAATCCATGTCTTTACATTCTCATTTTCAAAAATTTGATCAACTAAATAATAGGGGGAAGTCTGCATCATTCTTAATAAATTCCCGTCCGTCATAAGTACCTTCAAACTGGGCCATGGTTTGGGAAGGATAAAGGGGTGGGTTGAAAAAATAAGCTGTAGCCAGAAGTTCGGTATAATCTATAAAAAGAGATACCATCTCTTTATATGCTTTTGCATCTCTCTTAGAAAATTTTTCAATTGTTTTGCATGTTCTATCTATATCTCTGTATAAAATTAGTGATGTGCCATCCTCAAAAACATGCCCTAAACCGGGGCCGAACTTATACATGGATCCATATTTCTTTAACTCCAGGTCATAGTAGACCGGCCCCATAAACAATACTTCATGCATTGCTGAATGAGTATTGTGCTTAAAACCGGGAAGAGTCAGTTCTTCGGTCATCACCCCCCCACCTACTAATTCTCTTCTTTCAAGAACAACAACCCGTAGCCCTGCCTTTGCCAGGTATGCCGCACAGGTAAGACCATTATGTCCACCTCCTATGACAATAATGTCATAACTTTCTTTTTCTTTCATTTTTCCCTCCTTGGTAAAATAGTGATATTGTCAAAATTTCACCACATAGAATGTAGAAAATTCAGGGTGTTATAAATACTATAAACCGCAGCCTTTAGTCCTTTATACTCTTTGTGGCTTTATTTTCGTTTCTCTTTTTTATAAAATTCTTGTGATTACCAGAATAACTATTATTTTTTATCTACCTTGCTTTTTTAAGTAGTCCCCTGATTGTAAACATTTCAGGAGCAATGAACACTTCTCCCAGATTGAGATCAATGGGGTCCATTCGAAACATTGTATAATGCCGGGATAAGTGGTCGGTAAAACTGCCCCCCCAATAGTTCGACTGATTTGAGGAATTGTCATAATAACGAAGTGGTATGGTAAAATTGCTTCTCCAAAACCTTCCTTTCTGATCATAACATTCACCATATTCTATGTCGAATGTACCCCGTTCCTTTTCTATATAAAAAATCCTTCGGCTATATGGGTAATTTGGATCATTCAGTTTAATCTCCAGAATAAAAAGCGGTCTTATCTGCCATTCTAACTGATAACAATTATACCTAATATAGGGCTCAGGAGGTTTTTTTCTATAATATCTGGTAAGAATGAAATCCCTGATCCCTAAAATCTTGAATGTCATCTTGGGATCAAGTTTTTGATGCCATCCTTCAAAGTCGTCATAACAGCAATCGCTTCCCAGAACGGGATCGGTAGTATCGGATCCCGTTAATCTGCGTAATCTCCTTATTGCGGGTATATAAGAGTATACGTCGTCATTTCTGTATAGGTCTTCGTAATGGATTCTAACCATTGAAAATCCCTTTACATCAAAGGGTTTAGTGACTAACATCGATTCCTTCCAGAATATGAGTCCATTATTTCCCCGTATTTCAGGGATCGGATGAATATCCGTCCTTCCAACGAAACTCTTCTTGTGAAAGAAGTTGGTGAAGGATCTTTCTATTTTGCATTTTTTGTCTACAAGCAACTGATCCGCCAGGATATAGAATTCTTCAGCACATTCCCTCCTTCTAAATAAACTCCAACCCAATTCGGAACCGGTTTCAGGATCGGGAAACGGTGATCCTCCATTCCAGGCAGGACCAATCAGCTTATTTTCTACTCCAACCTTAAATTTTCCTTTATTGCCAGCACTTGCCTTTGCAAATCCGGAAGGTGCCAGAAATTTCTGCTTTTCTATCACTGGAAGTGTTATCCACCCCTTTTCTAATGCATTGATAACTATCGGAAACGGGGCTACAGGTAGAAGCCTTTTTAATTCGGGAAGATATTTACTGTAATTTTCTTTTGTAATTATTATTCCGGGCTTAATTTTATATTCATGGGCTTTGGTAAAATTAGGGATCATAACCAAAATAAACGGTATTAAAAAAATCCTTTTCATTTAAATACCCCCCTTTAAAATGTCCCCGATTATTCTTTAAAAAGCTCTCCCTTTCTCATACCACGGCTTGTTTAATCCTAAATCTTCTGCTATGATTTTATAACAATTATATCCCTGGATGCTATGGGCTGATCCATAAGGATGCCACGCTGACCCTGTTGCATATAGATTTGTTATCGGCATCCTGTGATTTGCCAGTTCCGGAATAGGTCTTGTTCTTCCAAATTGGGAAGGAATATTATCAATGACACACCAATTTCCTGCTGGGGCATAGTTTTTGCACATATTTGCCGTATAATAGGGAGTTACTGGATTATACCCTATTACATTGTCCCAGGTCATGTTCGGAGCATAACGTTCCCATGTTTCTATTATCTCCCTTGCATGCCGTTTCTCCCATTCCTTCCACTGGTTTTCATCTCCGGCAGTAGCAGGAAGAACAAACTGTTCCGTTAAAACCGTAAAATCACGCTCAGGAGGACCTAACATATGATCCTTTCCCCTATGCAAGCAGGCTTCCATATTTACCTTGGACGGCCATTTGCCGGCTTTACGCTCGGCACTTTCTACTATAAATGTATCCAGGTCTTTGTCTGCCAGCATTACTCCCATACAGTTATTTATATCCGGGTTAAAATCTGCTGCCCTGTATTTTGGTATCTCCTTTAATATCCATGTATACCAGGCTATAGTAATCCA
>JAXHUS010000322.1:0-3168 GCA_034189305.1 Thermodesulfobacteriota bacterium
TTTTATTATATGATTGAAGGGTCTCATGATTTATAGATTCAAATCCTACACATACGTAATCACATCCCGATTCTTGCATTAAACTCATCAGTTCATCGTCAAAGGCAGCATCAACCCTTATCTGACAGGACCAATCAGGCAAAGGGATTTTTTCTTTAATAATTCGTTGCAGAATTCTTTTTGTCCGTTTTATATCTCCTGCAATATTATCATCACTAAAAAAGATTGATCGAACTTCTTTCAGAGAAATGTGGTGTTTAATCAAATTTAATGTATAGTCTTCTTCCGGGAAACGGTATTTAGGACCAAATAACTTGATGACACTACAAAATTCACATCTGTAGGGGCAACCCCTTGATATTGTAATATTCATATTGGTGATATTATTCAGAACGTCTTCCGAATATTCGGGAAAGGGCAGTTTAGAGAGTTGTTCCCGTGTTAAAAAGGGTCTATCCGGGTTGTGAAATATACTATTATTTAATTTATATGAAATCCCCAAAATGTTTTGTAAATCAGAATGCATTCCATTTTTTAATAAGCACTCCATTAGTCCTAAAATCGTAATATCACCCTCGTTTCTTACTACAATATCTCCATAGATTAAAGATTCTTCAGGTAAAGTCGATGGATGGGGTCCGCCAAATACAATTATAATATCAGGATTAACCTTTTTAAGCAGCGCTGCAAGTTCATAAGATTGGGGAATAGTTCGGGTTATGGAAGAAATACCGACAATATCAGCAGATAAAAGTCTGTCAAATTCTTCCCTTGTTAGATAACCTTTTTGCGAATTAAACTCCGGGCATACGGAAAAAGTACCTAAAAACCCGCTATTTTTTAGAATACTTTCAAGTTGTGGGATAGCTCGCGGCGGAAGTTTCAAAAGGGAATAAATGTCATCGGCAAATTTTTCCTTCTCAGGACTTCTTAAAAATGCCTCTTCATAAATTGTCTTAATGTATGGATCGTCTGCAATGGCAAGATGGCCGTTCAATGTTGCCGGAAGCTCCACAAGGGCAATTTTAAAATTTTCTTTTTCCATCCTCATCTCTTTCTCTTTTTAAATAGGCAATTTAACCGGTCCATTATTCACATTAAGTTCCTTTTATAATCGCTCCGCAGTGAGAAATTAGATATCAGACGTCGCCAGTGAATAAAAAAAAGAGAATGCATACATGGAATCCATTTAGATGAATTGATTTTTATAGCTTTTTAACGGATATACAGATAGTCAACTTACATTGCCTAAAATTAATGGTGCCGAAGGCGGGACTCGAACCCGCACACCCGGTGAGCACCACCCCCTCAAGATGGCGTGTCTACCAGTTCCACCACTTCGGCTTTATTTTCAGTATTTTCATCTTACCGGGCATCTTATTTTTCTTTAAAATCGGCGGCTTCTTTATTCCCTGCTTCCGTCTCTTCAGTTTTATTTAAGGATACTGCCTTTTTAGTTGTTGTCATCTCTTTTTTAGTATTACTACCCTCTTCCTCTTTTGGAGCATTATCCAGCAAAGGCAATTTCTCTTCAAATTTTACCGGCTTTTCTATAATAGACCGGGAAAATGGATGTGCAGACAGGTAACTTAGCGTTAAAGAACAGACCATAAAAATTGCGGCTACAATTGCAGTCAATTTATTTAAAAAGCTTGCCGGGCCTGCACTACCAAAAAGGGTTTGCGCTGCACCGCCGAAAGATACTCCCATTTCAGCCCCTTTGCCTGTTTGAAGCAGTACTACCAGAATTAAAAAAATAGATGAAATAATATGTAAAAATATTATAAAAGTAGTCATAATGTTTACATTTTATACTTATATAAACTTAGTATTTTTTATAGTGCCTTGTCAATAGTCAATTATAAATGCAATTAACTAAAATTTACAATACGTATAAAAGAATCTGCTTTTAATGACGCGCCTCCAACCAGTGCCCCATCAATGTTAGCCTTTGCCATTAAGGCGTCTATATTATCCGGTTTTACACTGCCTCCGTAAATAATTGGAAGGGCAGTTGCGATGTTATGGGAGAATATATCATTAATCATTTTACGTATATATTCATGCACCTCTTCTGCCTGCTGCGGGGTTGCAGTTTTACCGGTGCCGATTGCCCATACCGGTTCATAAGCAACCACAACCTTTGATATTTGATCCTCAGTTAAATCTTTCAACCCACCCTTAATTTGAGTTTCTATTGTTGAAAAAGTTTCTCCCTCTTCCCTTTCGGATAACACTTCACCCACGCACACAATAGGGTAAAGATTTGATTCGATAGCCTTAATTATCTTTTTATTAACGGTTTCATCAGTTTCACCAAAGTATTGCCTCCTCTCAGAATGACCTATAATTACATAGGTTCCCCCAGCCTCTTTTATCATGTCTCCTGATATTTCTCCCGTAAAGGCGCCATCTTTTTCCCAGTATAAATTTTGTGCAGCAAGGTCTATATTGGTACCTTTAAGCTCTAAACTTAATGGATAAAGATGTATAACCGGTGGAGCAATAATAACCTTTATATGCTTAACATTCCCGATAGATTTTTTTAAATGGTTTGCAAGGCTTAAAGAGTCTTTCAAGGTATTATTCATTTTCCAGTTTCCTGCAATTATCGGCATTCTCATCATCTTTTATCCTTTATTTCTTAAAGCCGCAATTCCAGGGAGTTCTTTTCCTTCTAAGAGTTCAATAAAGGCTCCGCCTCCCGTTGAAATATAAGATATTCTGTCCGCTTTTCCCGATCTATGAACTGCAAGATCAGTATCTCCACCACCTACTATTGTCAGAGCGTATGAATTTGCCACGGATTCGATCAAAGAAAAGGTTCCCCGACTGAAAGCATCTATTTCAAAAGCCCCCATGGGACCGTTCCAGATTATTGTTTTTGCATCATTTAATGCTTCAGTGAATAATGTAACACTTGCCGGGCCAATATCAAAACCCGACCATTTTTTTGGAATATCCTGAATTGGTAAGATTTTTGTTACTGCCTCATCTGAAAGTTCTTCCGCCACAACACAATCAACGGGAAGGTAATATTTAACTTTATTTTCTTCTGCATTATTCAAGATTTTTTTTGCTGTTTCCAGAAGTTCTTCTTCAACCAGAGATTTTCCAACTTCATAGCCTTTAGCTTTCAAAAATGTAAAGGCCATCCCACCACCGATA
>JAXHUS010000323.1:0-4757 GCA_034189305.1 Thermodesulfobacteriota bacterium
AAATTTTTCAATCTCCTCATGAATAATATCTCCATCTTCAAGACGGATTACAAATATTCTCCCTGGTTTTGCTTGTGAGTATTTCACTGTAAAAAAGAAACAAATAGCCGAAATTTTATATATTTTAACACAATGTCATTATTACTCAGGGTATAAAATAGGTTGCATTGACAAAGTATGTTGATAATTATTGCCCGGTTAGAAAGTATTAAAAATGTAAACTATATAGTGCCCCCATTAATAATTTAAGCTCAGATCGGCGTTCTCCTGTCATTTCGAGGGAAGCGAAAATCTCGTTATGGTGTCTCATAGAATGGCTCGCCGCTATAACTTTACGAAATGACACAACAAACCCTTTATGTTAATTATGATATTAACTTAACTCTCAAAATAAGAAAAATGTTAATTGAAGTTAAAAACAAATGTCAGAATTGTTTTATTACAGATATTTTCCTTACATTAGTCCTATAAACCTTCTATAATCATCAGCCGTTCCAGGTTTTCTGCCCAGGGTCTCCGCTAATGTAGCCACAGCTTTAACCACCGATTTATTATCCCGTATTTTCTCATCTTTATGGGGATACATCCATAGAGTATCTTCCATGCCCACTCTTGCCCCGTAGGCACCTAGCTCGATGGCCAGAGCTATAATGTAAAGCCCGGCCCGGCCTGCCATATCTACCATTATTGCACATTCAGGATCAATCTTTTTTAGTTCTCTCATCATGAAGCTTACACAATCTACCATGGAATAGGGATCTTCTATGTAAGCCCAGCCAGGGTTTCCTATAGCAAGACGGAAAGAGTATGGTTTTTGCAGTAGCCCTGTGTCTATTAGCCAGCGCTTCACCATGGAAATATCTCCCACATTATGAAGTACTATCTCAGGCTTGCACCCCATGTCCTGCATAACCTCTACATGTGCTTTCACGAGTTCGGGGGTCATAGATACAACAAAATTACCGGTTAAATTCACACATGTAACAGTGATGGGAGCCGTTTCAATTATCCCTTTAAACTCAACGATGGGATTTAATGACTCCGCAATAGTTGTGCCTCCTTCGGGACAACCGCAAACAAGCACATTGCGTCCGTATTTTTCTTTGATGGAGTCTATTAATTCGTGGTACAGTTGAATTTCCAATGTATGAACCCCTCTTTCATCCCTTACGTGTGTGTGAAATGCGCAGGCCCCGGCCTCAAGAGATTCCAGAATCTCATTTCTTATTTCCTTGGTAGTGTATTTCTGGTTGGGATTATCCCCTTTCATTAAAAAGGCGCCCACCGGGGCTACCTTAATCACGAAAACATCCGGTATGTCCCATTTCCTCTGTTGTACCCATGATGTTTTGGGTTTTGCCAGTTCAATCATGGGTGACGAAGGAGGGGCTGGTATATCCTTGTATTTGCTAAAATCATATTTTGCCATTGTTTTACCTCCAAAGTTTGGTTACTCTTTTTAGAAAAGGCGTATAATCTTGAATATAATTATTTTACCGGAAACTGTTTCCTGTGTAAACTACTTTAAAGGGTATATCCATAAAAAATCATATATTCAAATCCACTGCTCCCCGCATTTCTCCATTCCTCAATTACACCCATCAGTTTAAAGCTCTCCACAAAGCTTCACTCCATACTCAATTTCCATGTCAGGGGAATGTAATGTCTATCGTGCTCCAATACCCAAAAGAACCACCTTTATTGTCTTAAAAATTATGTGCAGATCAAGTAAAGGAGAAAGATTCTTTATATAAAAAAGGTCATATTGAAGTTTTTCAAGGGCATCTTCTTTTGATGAGCCGTATGAATAGTTTATCTGTGCCCAGCCTGTGACTCCCGGCCTGACGGTGTGCCTTAAAGAGTAAAAGGGAATTTCAGCGGTAAGGGATTCTACAAATTCAGGACGCTCCGGTCTGGGTCCTATAAAACTCATTTCACCTACAAGAACATTCCACATCTGTGGAATTTCATCAATTCGCATCTTTCTGATTATTCTTCCCACTCCTGTAGTCCGTATGTCATTTTTATGTGCCCATACAGCCCCATCCGGCTCGGCATTTTTAACCATAGACCGAAACTTTACCATATCATATACCTTTCCATTTAATCCCATCCGTTTTTGTCTGAAAAATACCGGTCCTTTTGAATCAAGTTTAATTGCAATTGCCGTAATTATGATTACCGGAAAGGATAAAATCAACAGTGCACAAGATAATCCTTTGTCAATAATTTTTTTAATATGGGCTGTATAAGCGCTTTTTACCATTCCTTGAAAGGGAGTGGAAACAACCCAGATATCCTCTATGTGTTTAACAGGCAATTTTCCCGTTAATTCTTCGTATAAAGACGGCATATCATATATTTCAACACCATTTACCTTGGCGTTCATTACAGCTTTTATAAACTCCGAACTCTTTTCATGGGTTATTGCAATAACAGCGGCGTCTATTTCGTCCTGTTCAGCCAGACCGGGCAGAAGAGTACTTTTGCCGAGGACGGAATGTTTCCCGATTTTCGTATCTTGCTTTTCCACATTATCATCTAGGAAGCCCTTAACCATAAAATCATCACTATTATTGACTACATTGTAAATCGTTTTACCCGAATCCCCAGCACCCAATATGACAATAACCCGGGGCTTAATAGCCGAGAATATCAATAAAAACACCAATCTCCAGGAATATGTAAAAAGGGAAATAAAAACCATATTGATAAGAAAGATTCCCCTCCCGAACTTCCATGAAGGGAAACTGTAAAAAACCATTGATATAGTTGACGTGGCGGCAACTATTCCAACTGCAAAGGTGACTGAATAGAATATGCTTTTAAATTTTAAATCCAGCTTATAGAAGTCAAAAATGTAAAAACCTAAGAGGTAGACGGATGTTGAAAATGTCGTTGCTCCCGTATATTTGACTAAAATGTTGACTGATGTGCCTGATCGAAGAAAGACCGCTAAATAAACGGCAAGGAGAATAAGAATTAAATCTCCTATAAAAAGTATCGTCTTTTTACTTTTTTCGGATCGTATACGCATTTAATTTAAATGATTATAATGCTAATGCTATTATGTAAATTATGAATTTTTTAAGTTCAAATGTTAAGAATCAGTAGTGTCCGTTGTTTGTTGCCCATAGTTGTTGCATTAATTTTCTAAATATTTAAACCAATTCTAACGGCCAACTGACAACAATCAACAGGTATTAACTATTTTCGGGCATTTGGATTTTGAACTTCATCCATTGACTTAGGTTGCTGCTCCCCCCACTATAATTTCCGGTATGTGTAAAGTAGGCTGGGCATCTGCAACAGGGGTACCCTGACCATCTTTACCACAAGTTCCAATCCCAAACCCAAGATCATTGCCTACCATATCAATTTCTTGTAAAATCTTGGGGCCGTTACCGCTTATTGTAGCTCCACGAACGGCATGTCCAATTTCTCCTTTATCAATTATATAACCCTCACTGACCTCAAAGACAAAATCTCCGTTAACTGTATTTACCTGTCCTCCACCCATCTTCTCTACATAAAGACCCCTATCTACCGATTTTACTATGTCTTGAGGCAGGGTATCTCCTGATGCAATATATGTATTACTCATCCTGGGTATCGGTCTGAACCTGTAAGACTCCCTGCGGCCGTTTCCTGTAGAATCCGTATTATCCTTCATTGCCGTCAATCGGTCATAAAGATACCCTTTAAGTATCCCTTTTTCTACCAGGATAATAGAGCGGGATTGTACACCTTCATCATCAAAAGAATAAGACCCATTTTTTTGTGGAATTGTTGGATCATCTATTACTGTTATTAAAGGGGAGGCAATTTTTTCATTAATTTTTCCGCTGTATACGGATAATCCCTGTTGGGCCAGATCAGCTTCCAGTCCATGACCAACTGCCTCATGAATCATTGTGCCGCCGGCGTTGCTTCCCAGAACTACCGGCATCTTTCCTCCTTTTGCCCTGGGAGACTTAAGCATTAGTAATGCTCTGCTTGCGGCAATATCAGCAATTTCTTCCGGACTTGTATCTTCAAATAATTCAAACCCTAAAGTTCCGCCATAAGCTTCATACCCGGTTTGCAAATCACCATCTGTCCCAACAACAACATGCACAAAAAAAACTGTTCTTATTATTTCCTGTTCTGCTATTTCATCTTGAGAGTTTGCAGTTAATATCTGTTTAACCATAGCATTTAGAACCACCCTTGCCTGACATATAGAAGGATCTTTCTTCCTTGCATAATTATTAGCCCTTGTTACATAGGAAACCTTCTCATCGGTTTTTATTTTATCAGGTGGCAGTTTAACAATACATTTATTATCAGGTGACAACTTTTTCAAATTTAATGTAATTTCTCTATCTTCTGCCGGATAGGTACTACTTACTGTACCTGCTATATTTAAAACGGCTTTTTCATCTAAATCATTAGTAAAGGCATATAAAGTTTTTAAGTTTCGTATAACCCTGATTCCCGCGCCTATATCTACACCTGATATTACCCGTTCGATCTTATCATCTTCACAAACAATAGAAGTTGTATAGCTTCTTTCTAGATAAATATCCGCAAATTCACCCCCGCCGGAAAGGGCTCTTTTTATTACTTTTGTATAATCAATTCCGTCAAACATTATTTAGTATATCGTTTCATTAAAACATATACATATTTCGTTAGCAAAAATGACAAATTTCAAAGTCCAAATTTCAAATCAAATCCAAATTACAAAATGCCAAAAATAGTGCTCAGTAAACAGT
>JAXHUS010000324.1:0-10107 GCA_034189305.1 Thermodesulfobacteriota bacterium
CTTACAGGAAGTTGATACTCTTATGCCTAACGATCTAATTAATGCAAAACTTGTTTCGGCTACAATCAAAGAATTTTTCGGCACAAGTCAATTATCCCAGTTTATGGATCAGACAAATCCACTTGCGGAGCTTACCCATAAAAGAAGACTGAGTGCCCTGGGACCCGGAGGTCTGACCAGGGAAAGGGCAGGCTTTGAGGTTAGGGATGTTCATCCTACCCATTATGGAAGAATATGTCCCATAGAAAGTCCTGAAGGACCTAATATCGGACTTATTGCCTCCCTTAGTACTTATGGAAGGGTAAACAATTATGGTTTTGTAGAAACTGCATATCGTAAGGTTGAAAACGGGGTTGTTACAGATAAGATTGAATTTTTAACCGCCCTGCAGGAAGAGGATAATATTATAGCACAGGCTAATGCCCCGGTTGACAGGGAAGGGAGGTTTATGAATAACTTAATCTCCTCCAGAAAAGGTGGTGAGTTTATAATAGCTTCTCCTGAAGAAATTGATTATATTGATGTTTCACCAACTCAACTGGTAAGTTGTGCAGCCGCCCTTATTCCTTTTTTAGAAAATGATGATGCAAACAGGGCTTTAATGGGTTCAAATATGCAGCGTCAGGCAGTCCCTCTAATGAAAACCGATACCCCACTTGTGGGGACAGGGATGGAACGAATAATTGCAAAGGATTCCGGTGTGACGGTCGTGGCTAAAAGGGGAGGTGTGGTAGAAAGCGTTGATGCCACAAGAATTGTAATAAAATGTGATGAAGAGGAAGAAGGGGACAGTCAAAAAACAGGTATTGATGTTTATAACCTTATTAAATTCAAGCTATCCAACCAAAATACATGTATCAATCAAAAACCTATTGTAGAAGTAGGACAGAGAGTAAAGAAAGGAGAGGTTATAACAGATGGCTTGGCTACCTGTGAAGGTGAGCTTGCTTTAGGCCATAACATACTGGTAGCCTTTATGCCGTGGGGAGGTCATAATTTTGAAGATTCAATATTAATAAGTGAAAAAGTATTAAAAAAAGACTATTTTACTTCTATTCATATCGAAGAATTTGAGGTTCTTGCCCGGGATACAAAACTTGGTAAGGAAGAGATAACAAAGGATATACCGAATCTTGGAGAAGAGAGCCTGAAAGATCTGGATGATAATGGGATCATAAGAATCGGTGCTGAAGTTAAACCCGGTGATATATTGGTCGGGAAAATAACTCCAAAAGGAGAGACACAACTATCACCTGAAGAGAAACTATTAAGAGCAATTTTTGGAGAAAAGGCACGGGACATTCAGGATACATCCCTTAAGGTTCCTCCTGGAGTAGAGGGGATAGTTATAAATATAAAGGTTTTCTCCAGGAAAGGTGTTGAAAAAGATGAAATGGAAAAATCTACAGAAAATGAGGATATTTTAAGATATAGAAAGGACTTGAACGATG
This sequence comes from Thermodesulfobacteriota bacterium, assembly GCA_034189305.1. GTDB lineage: Bacteria > Desulfobacterota > WTBG01 > JAXHUS01 > JAXHUS01 > JAXHUS01. Next base: position 1,452 of record JAXHUS010000324.1, read on the forward strand.
AACAAAGGATTCTAAAAGAAAGCGTTACTTCCAGGTTGAAAAAATTATTGACAGGAGAAACCTTGAGAACTTCCCTGATAAACGAAAAGGGAAAAACAGTACTGGGTAAAAATAAGGAGATTACTGAGGAAAAATTTCTGTCAATTCCGTTAGAATTATGGCATGAAGCAGAATTAAAAGACAATGAGAAATCGCAAGAAAAAGTTGTAAATATCCTGGAAAATTACTTTGATCAGGTAAATTTCCTGGAAATGATATACAATGAGAAAATTGAAAAACTGAAAAAAGGAGACGAGCTTCCTCCCGGAGTTATTAAATTGGTAAAGGTTAATATTGCAACCAAAAGAGTACTTTCGGTTGGGGATAAAATGGCGGGGAGGCATGGAAATAAAGGGGTACTCTCACAGATATTACCTGAGGAGGATATGCCTTATCTTGCAGATGGGACTCCCGTTGAAATAGTTCTGAACCCTCTTGGAGTACCTTCTCGAATGAATGTAGGTCAAATACTGGAAACTCATCTTGGCTGGGCAGTTAAAGGTCTGGGCGAAATATTGGATAAAATGATAAAAGAAAATTATGGCCCTGAAGCATTAAGAAAAAAATTAAAGGAATTCTATCCTACGCAGAAAATGGCAGAACTTTTAGATAATAGCTCTGATGAAGAAATTTTAAAAGTTGCAGGAAAACTGAAAAAGGGAATACCTGTAGCATCCCCTGTTTTTGATGGCGCTTCCGAATCTGAAATAAAGGAACTGCTGGGGATGGCCGGTTTACCTTTAAACGGTAAGACAATTCTGTATGATGGCCGGACGGGCAACCCATTTGATCAAGAAGTTACGGTCGGCATTATATATATGATGAAATTACATCATTTAGTAGATGATAAAATTCATGCTCGATCTATTGGCACTTATTCTTTAGTTACACAGCAGCCTCTTGGTGGGAAAGCTCAATTCGGCGGGCAGCGTCTGGGAGAGATGGAAGTATGGGCATTAGAAGCATACGGTGCCGCATATACCCTCCAGGAGTTTTTAACAGTAAAATCAGATGATGTTTTAGGCCGGACAAGAACATATGAAAATATTGTTAAAGGGAAAAATATTCTGGAGCTCAGCATACCGGAATCTTTTAATGTACTTATAAAAGAATTGCAAAGCCTTTGTCTTAATATTCAAACTCTGGAAGTTGATGAAGACTTCACCAATTAAAATAACGGATATAGTAAAAAATATGGTGGAATCTTGCATTTTTCAATTTGAATTTTACAATGACAAAAGGGGGATAATAAATTGAAAATAGCTTATGATTTATTTGATAAACCGAAACATCCTTCAAATTTTAATGCGATTAAAATTTCCCTTGCTTCCCCGGATGAAATACGTTCCTGGTCCTATGGTGAGATAAAAAAGCCGGAAACAATAAATTATCGTACATTTAAACCGGAACGGGACGGACTTTTTTGTGCTAAAATTTTTGGACCAGTCAAAGATTATGAATGTAATTGTGGAAAGTACAAAAGATTAAAACATAGAGGAATTGTTTGTGAGAAATGTGGAGTCGAAGTAATCCACTCTCATGTTAGAAGGGAGCGAATGGGGCATATAGAACTTGCTTCCCCTGTTGCACATATATGGTTTTTAAGGAGCCTTCCCAGTCGAATCGGCAGTTTGCTCGATATGACTTTAAGAGAGCTTGAAAAAGTTCTTTATTACGAATCGTATATTGTTATTGATCCGGGCAAGACACCCCTATCAAAAAAAGAGCTCTTATCTGAGGATCGCTATGAAAAGGCAAAACAAGAATTTAAAGAAGATTTTAGGGCAGGAATTGGAGGGGAAGCAATAAAGGAACTTATACATGAAATTGATCTTCAGAAATTATCAGATGATTTAAGACAGGAGATGAAGGAAACATCGTCCGATATAAAAAGAAAAAAAACGGCAAAAAGACTTAAGACTGTTGAATCTTTCAGAAATAGTGGTAATAAACCGGAATGGATGATTTTAGATGTAATTCCAATAATTCCTCCGGACCTTAGACCTCTTGTGCCTTTAGATGGAGGTAGGTTTGCAACTTCAGATTTAAATGATCTATACAGACGGGTTATTAATAGAAACAATCGATTAAAAAGGTTACTGGAACTTGATGCCCCGGAAATAATTATCAGAAATGAAAAGAGGATGCTTCAAGAAGCTGTGGATGTTCTCTTTGACAATGGAAGAAGAGGAAAGGTGGTAACAGGACGAAACAAAAGGCCACTCAGGTCTCTTAGTGACATGTTGAAGGGGAAACAGGGGCGTTTTCGACAAAATCTCTTAGGGAAAAGGGTAGATTATTCCGGGAGGTCAGTCATTGTTATAGGGCCTAATTTACGACTGCATCAATGCGGTCTTCCAAAAAAGATGGCGCTTGAACTATTCAAGCCATTTGTCTATCGTCTGTTAAATGAAAAAGGTCTGGCAACAACGATTAAAACAGCTAAAAAATTGGTTGAAAAAGAATCTCCTGAAGTATGGGATATTCTGGATGAAGTGGTTAAGGAACATCCTGTTTTATTGAATCGTGCTCCTACCCTGCATCGTCTGGGAATTCAGGCATTTGAACCAATCCTTATTGAAGGGAAAGCAATTCAATTACATCCTCTTGTATGTGCAGCTTTTAATGCTGATTTTGATGGTGATCAAATGGCGGTACATATACCCCTGTCAGTTGAAACACAAACTGAAGCAAGGGTTCTTATAATGTCAACAAATAATATACTTTCACCGGCTAATGGAAAGCCTATTATTATTCCCTCCCAGGATATTGTTTTGGGTATTTACTATTTAACAAGGGATAAGGACTTCGAAAAGGGTGAGGGTAAAATTTTTTCCGGGCCGGAGGAAGTTCGGATAGCCCTGGATCAGAATGAGGTTAGTATTCAGGCAAGGATAAAAGTTAGAATAAATGGAGAACTTATTGATACAACGGTTGGTAGAATAATATTGAAAGAAATTATCCCTGATGAAATCCCCTTTTCTCATATTAATACGGTAATGAATAAAAAAGAACTGGCAGATTTGATTGATGTCTGTTACCGGAAATGTGGCAGTAAAAAAACGATAATACTTGCGGACAGATTAAAAGATTTGGGTTATCAATATGCCACACAAGCAGGTGTTTCCATTTGTATAGATGATATGCGAATACCCTCCAAAAAAATAGAACTAATTGGGAAGTCCAATCAAGAGGTAGCGGAAATTGAAAAACAATATAAGGAAGGTTTAATAACGGATGGAGAGAGATATAATAAGGTAATTGATATCTGGGCACAGGTAACTGAAAATATTGCCGGCGAAATGCTTAATGAACTAAGCACGGAACAGGTTACGGATGAGTCTGGTAAAGAAAGGAAAATTCCAAGTTTTAACCCTATTTTTATGATGGCTGATTCCGGGTCCAGGGGAAGTGCCCAGCAAATAAGACAATTGGCAGGAATGCGGGGTTTAATGGCTAAACCTTCCGGGGAAATAATCGAAACCCCAATAACTTCAAACTTCAGGGAAGGTCTTACCGTCCTTCAATATTTCATTTCAACTCACGGCGCAAGGAAAGGACTTGCCGATACTGCCTTGAAAACAGCAAATTCAGGCTATTTAACTCGAAGGCTTGTAGATGTTGCCCAGGATTGTACTATACAGGAGAATGATTGCGGAACCATGGACGGTATATGGATGACACCGTTAGTAGAAGGTGGCGAAATAATTGAGACAATGGGAGACAGAATTTTGGGAAGGGTTGCCCTGGAGGATATAAAAGATCCCTTTACCAGTGAGATCATAGTAAAAACAAATCAAGAAATTGATGAAGATCTTGTCAAAAAGATTGAAGATGCAGGGATTGAAAAGGTAAAAATTCGTTCAGTTCTAACATGTCAGTCAAAAAACGGCGTTTGTGTAAAGTGTTACGGAAGGGACCTTGCTCAGGGAAAAATGGTTAGTATTGGAGAAGCCATTGGAATTATAGCTGCCCAATCTATAGGAGAACCCGGCACTCAGTTAACGATGAGGACATTCCATATAGGAGGCGCGGTTAGCCGGAGAGCGGAACAAACTACTCTGGAAGCACGGAATGAGGGATATATAAGATTTGTAAATCTTGAGGTGATTAAGAAAAAAGATGGTAGTAATGTAATAATGAATCGAAACGGTCAAATAGCCATCCAGGATGAAGCAGGCAGAACAAGAGAAAGCCACTCGGTTATATATGGTGCTGTAGTTAAGGTTGAGGAGGGGCAGTACGTAAAACCACAGGATTTAATTGCCGAATGGGATCCTTTTACTTTACCAATTTTAACAGAAGTCACTGGGGGGATTAAATTCGGAGATATAATCGAAGGTGAAACCATGCAGGAGCAGGTGGATGAAATAACCGGTCTTTCCCGGAAAGTAATTGTGGAATCCAAAAATCCTGATGCAAGACCAAGAATTTCTATAAAAGACGAAAGCGGAAAAACATTAAAGATTGGCGAAACAGAAGTAATGGCAAGATACTTTATGCCCGTTGGAGCAAATATACTAATTTCAGAAGGGGACCAGGTTGAGGCAGGCGATGTTGTAGCAAAAATACCCAGAGAAACCACTAAAACTAAAGACATAACAGGAGGGCTTCCAAGGGTGGCGGAGTTGTTTGAAGCAAGAAAACCAAAAGAAGTGGCTGTAATAAGTGAAATTGACGGAATGGTATCCTTTGGTAAAGATTTAAAGGGAAAAAGAAGGGTGATTATAACCCCTGAAATTGGTGAATCAAAAGAATATTTTATCCCAAAGGGTAAACATATTAGTGTACATGAAGGAGATTGGGTAAAAGCAGGTGAACCCTTAATGGACGGATCATCTAATCCCCATGATATATTAAATATTTTAGGTGATAAGGAACTTGCCAAATATCTTGTTGATGAAGTACAGGAAGTATATAGACTGCAAGGCGTTAAGATAAACGATAAACATATTGAAGTGATTGTTCGTCAGATGCTAAGAAGAATAAGAATTAAAGATGTAGGAGATACAAACTTTATCGTTGGTGAACAAGTTGCAAAATATGTTTTTGAGGAAGAAAATAAAAGAACACTTAAAAATGGCGGTATTCCTGCGACCGGAGAACCGTTGCTTTTGGGAATTACTAAAGCTTCATTAAGTACGGAAAGTTTTATCTCAGCTGCATCGTTTCAGGAAACAACTAAAGTATTGACTCAAGCATGTATAGAAGGTAAGACGGATCATTTAGCCGGGTTAAAGGAAAATGCAATTATGGGAAGATTAATGCCTGCGGGCACTGGATTTCCAGGTTATAGAAACATAGGGATTAAAATTATAAATGAAGATAAAAACGATACCTCAGAAGATCTTGAATCTGAAGAATAAGAGGAGACAGGAGAAGAATGATTTTAGTGCATTTTTTTTATTGACAAATAATAAAAAAAGTAATAAAATATGTAATTTAATTAATTTTAAAGGATACTAATGCCTAGAATTAATCAACTTGTCAGAAAGGGAAGAGAAAGTATTAAAAAGAAAACTAAAGCCCCTGCCCTTAGCGGATGTCCACAAAAAAGGGGTGTATGTGTCAGGGTATATACTTCAACGCCAAAGAAACCTAATTCAGCGTTGCGAAAGGTGGCTCGAGTCAGGCTTACAAATGGGATTGAGGTTACAGCCTACATTCCTGGCATAGGACATAATTTACAGGAACATTCAGTTGTGCTGATAAGGGGGGGGAGGGTAAAGGATCTTCCCGGGGTAAGATATCATATTATTCGTGGTACCCTTGATACATTAGGTGTTCAAGAACGTAAAAAGAGCAGGTCCAAGTATGGAGCAAAAAAACCAAAATAGATAATTAATTAAATATTATGCCAAGAAGAAGAGAAGTACAGAAAAGGGAAATTTTACCCGATCCAAAATATAATGATAAATTAGTTTCCGTATTTATTAACAAAATTATGTTGAAAGGGAAAAAAAGTCTGGCGGAAAAAATTCTTTACGGGGCTTTTGATATCATTGAAAAAAAGACAAAAGATAGCCCTCTTAAGGTCTTTAAAACTGCTTTGGATAATGTAAGACCTATCATTGAGGTTAAATCTCGAAGGGTTGGAGGCTCAACTTATCAGGTGCCTGTGGAGGTAAGAAGGAAAAGAAGAATTAGTTTAGGAATGCGTTGGTTGGTTATGTTTGCACGAAAAAGACCCGAAAAATCTATGCAGGACAGATTAGCTGGAGAAATTATTGATGCAAACTCAGGAAAAGGTGCTTCAGTAAAAAAACGAGAAGATGTTCATAAGATGGCAGAAGCAAATAAAGCCTTTGCTCATTATCGCTGGTAGATCAATATGCATGCACAAGCTTCCCATAAAAAATTAAATTATAAAATTCATTCTGATGATAGAATGAAGCGCAAAAAAAGTGATTCAACGGGTTTTGGTGTAGTGGCCTATCTACCCCTTAATAAAATTAGAAATATTGGAATTATGGCTCACATTGATGCCGGAAAAACAACTACTACGGAAAGGATTCTTTATTACACCGGAAAATCTTACAGGATGGGAGAAGTAGATGAAGGCCAAGCTATCATGGACTGGATGGAACAGGAACAGGAACGTGGAATTACTATAACATCAGCAGCTACTACGTGCTATTGGAAAGGTACCCAAATTAACATCATAGATACTCCGGGTCATGTAGACTTTACCATGGAAGTTGAAAGATGTCTCAGGGTTTTAGATGGCGTGATTGCCATCTTTTGTGCAGTAGGCGGTGTAGAACCTCAGTCTGAAAATGTCTGGAGACAGGCCGATACTTATAAGGTCCCAAGAATAGCTTTCATCAATAAAATGGACCGTACAGGCGCGGATTTCTTTCGCGTTGTTGATATGATTAAAACTCGCCTTAATACAGTACCCCTTGTTATTCAGTTGCCTTATGGTAAAGAAGGTGATTATAAAGGGATCATAGACATAATCCAGGACAAATTAATCATTTATGATGATACAACCCTTGGAGCCAAATTTCATGAAGAACCTATTCCAGAAAATTATAAAGGGAGGGTCTCGGAATATAGAGAAAAATTGATAGAAACCCTTTCAGATTTTAATGAAGTTATTCTTGAAAAATATCTCAATAACAAACCGATAAAACAGGATGAAATAAAAAAAGCAATTAGGAAGGCGACTATAAATCTGGAGATCGTACCGATTCTTTGTGGGGCGGCCTTTAAAAATAAGGGAGTCCAGCCTTTAATTGATACGGTAGTGGATTATTTGCCATCCCCTTTAGATACGAAAGGTATCAGAGGATTAAACGGAGAAAATAATGAAGAGCTAAGACAGGCGGATCCTAAAGCGTCATTTTTGGCGTTAGCATTTAAGATTATGACAGATTCTTATATAGGACGGCTTACATTCCTTCGGATTTACTCTGGAACAATAGAAGTCGGTACGGAAGTGTTGAATGCATTGAGTGGAAAGAAAGAAAAAGTTTTACGAATTTTGAGAATGCATGCCAATAAAAGAGAGGATATAAAAAGTGCAAAGGCAGGAGATATCATAGCAGTAACAGGATTCAGACATACGATTACGGGGGATACATTATGCGATCTGGATTATCCTTTAGTATTAGAAAGTATGGAAGTTCCTGATTCAGTAATGTCTGTAGCAATTGAATCAAAAACTTTTGCTGAACAGGAAAGACTGATACAATCATTGAAGAAGATAGCAATGGAGGACCCTTCCTTCAGAATTAAGACAGACAGAGAAACCGATCAGACTATAATTTCTGGAATGGGAGAGCTTCACTTAGAGATAATTTTGGACAGGTTATTCCGGGAGTTTAAGGTCGATGCAAATGCCTCTAAACCGCAGGTTGCCTATAAAGAAACAATTACAAAAGTAGTAAAGGGAGAAGGAAAATTTATTAAGCAATCAGGGGGGAAAGGCCAATACGGACATGTTTGGCTTACTGTAGAGCCCAGGGAACGTGGGTCTGGTTTTAAATTTATAAATAAAATTATATCCGGAAGTATACCAAAAGAATATATACCTGCAATTGAATTAGGAATAAAAGAAGCTATGGAACAAGGGGTGCTTGCCGGGTATTCTTTAATAGATTTACAGGTGACATTATTTGATGGGTCATATCATATGGTCGATTCTTCAGAACTTGCCTTTAAAATTGCAGCCTTACTTGCTCTAAAAGAATGTGTTAAAAAAGCTTCTCCTATGTTACTTGAACCTATTATGGATATTGAAGTTTATACGAAAGATTTTGTTGGAGATGTGATTGGAGATATTACTTCCCGTCGAGGTAGAATTTTAAATATGGCAAATAAAACCACAGGTCAAATTATAATACAGGCAAAAGTCCCTTTAGCTAAGATGTTTGGTTATACTACTGACCTTAGATCCATTACACAGGGAAGGGCAAATTTCAACATGAAATTCTCGCATTATGATTTTGTTCTTCCTGGAACTGCTGAAGTTGCATTAAGAGAACTTTAAATTTTTAAGGAGGAAGAGATGGCAAAGGAGAAATTTGAGAGGAAGAAGCCACATATAAATGTAGGGACGATAGGGCATGTAGATCATGGAAAGACGACATTAACGTCAGCGATAACGAAGGTA
>JAXHUS010000325.1:0-2372 GCA_034189305.1 Thermodesulfobacteriota bacterium
CAGAAGGCTTCACAAAATATTCTGCAAGAATGTGAAATAAATAAAACACGCATATCAAATGGTATGTTACCTGCCAATTCCATCTGGTTATGGGGACAGGGGGGGGCGCTTTCAATTCCGGGATTTTATTCAAAATATGGAATTTCAGGTTCTGTAATTTCTGCTGTAGATTTAATAAAAGGTCTTGGGATAATTGCGGGGCTTAAACCGATAGACGTCCCAGGGGTAACAGGGTATCTTGATACCAACTATATCGGAAAATCGGAATATGCTTTAGCTGCTCTGGAAGAGAAAGATTTTGTATTTATTCATGTTGAGGCGCCGGATGAAACAGGCCATGAGGGAGATGTCAGTAAAAAAATTAAAGCCATTGAAGATTTTGATGAAAAGATAGTAAAGGCTGTTTTTAATGGGATGAAAAAATTTTCAAAATATAAAATTTTAATTTTACCCGACCATTATACGCCCATCATAAAAAGGACCCATACAAATGAGCCCGTTCCCTTTGTAATTTATTCTAATGATGATTTACCTGAAGATAAGAATATAAGCGGCTTCAATGAAAAATCCGCAAACAAGCAAAAGTTAATAATAGAGGAAGGTCATAGATTAATGGACTTCTTTATAAAATAGTATTTTTGCAGTTAAAACATTGCTTTTTGGAGTGCATAATAATGAAAAACCGGATAGAAATTAAAATGGTACTTTATATAAACGATGAACCTGTTGGGTCCGTACAAAAAACAAAACCGGTATTAGGTAAACCCTGGTATGCATGGAGAAAGATCAATGACGTTATAAATGATTTGTATTTTAAAAGTGAAACGGAAGAAAAAAGCGATTCAGTACAAAGGGATGACATTATTTTTCTTAAAAAGGATGCTAAGGTTTTTGATAGTTTTTCTGATAAACCACTCCCAAAACAGATAGTAAATGATTATGAGATATGGGTAATAGAACGTTATGAAAGAAAAACCGGGATGTTATATATTAAAAGGGCAATAAAGCCTTATCCTGGTGCCCATTGCGGCAAAGTCCACATAAGGGACATAGAGAAAATTTAATCATTATATTTTTTTATAAATTATTAATAGCCGCATCATTTATAGAAAAATATTTTATATATGAACTAAAAATACAAACAGATTTAAATCTTATAGAAACCGGAGAAATTGCTGGAATAAATTATAAAGCAATTGCGTCACTTTTAAGAAAATTTGAGAGGGGTATATAGAAGTGAGATAATCTTCAGGGAGTTTGTTGCAAAGGTTGAAAACGAAATAAAAGATGTTAAAAATTGAATATAATGGCCTATCTCCCACGATGAGGGACACAGGATGCAGAAGAAATGAAAAAAAGGCAAAATTTATTTAATACTCTTAAGCCTTCTCCACCTTTACAGCGCACACCTTAAATTCCGGTATCTTGGCAACAGGATCAATGGCATTAATTGTTAATATATTTGCCGGTGATTCGGCAAAGTGGAAAGGCACAAATATAACTCCCCTGTCAGGCCGATCACAAACCCATGTTTTTACTTTAATATCTCCTCGGCGAGAAGTTATTTGTACAAGATCACCAGATTCGATGTCCAAATTTTCCGCGTCTTCAGGGCTTATCTCTGCAAGAAGCTCTGGATAAAGCATATTAAGCCCTTTTCCCTTGCGGGTCATGGTGCCGGTATGATAATGCTCCAATACCCTTCCTGTGGTAAGCAAAAACGGATATTCCTTATCGGGAGTTTCTGCTGGTTCTTTATAATCAATAGCAAAAAACAGCCCCGTACCCCTTGTAAATTTTTCTTTATGGAGGATCGGTGTACCGGAATGATCTCTTTCCGGACATGGCCAGGGAATACCTTCTTTCTCAATGCGATTATAAGTTATACCGGCATAGCTGGGAGTTACTTTGCATATCTCATCCATAACGTCCCCCGGACTATTATAATCCATCGGGTACCCCATCTTCCCGGATAATTCACTTATAATCCGGTAATCTTCCTTAGCTTCCCCTGCCGGTCTTATTGCCTTTCTTATACGCTGAACCTTTCTTTCAGAATTTGTAAATGTTCCGTCCTTTTCTGCAAAGGATACACCGGGAAGTACTACATCAGCATACTTTGCGGTTTCAGTCAAAAATATATCCTGAACTACCAAAAATTCCAATGATGTTATACAATTTTCGATATGACTCACATCAGGGTCGCTTAACACAGGGTTCTCGCCCATAATATACATGGCCTTTACTTTTCCTTCCTCGGCAGCACTAAACATCTCAGTAACTGTTAGTCCAGGAGTTTTGGGTAGATTGTTCACCCCCCATGCATTTTCAAATTTCTCTCTTACTTCATCATTTGAAACCTGTTGATAGCC
>JAXHUS010000326.1:0-6773 GCA_034189305.1 Thermodesulfobacteriota bacterium
CAGGAAAATAAACAGGAAAGGGACCGATATAAAGATTCCCCTTTTAAAGGCAAGTAAAACAGTAAAGAAAAAATAGATTCCCAAAAGAAGCTCAAAAAAGGTTATAAATCCCATTACCTCAAAATATTTTTTCCCTTTCCATGTATCTTCTTTGCTTTCAATGTGATATTTAGGAGTTCGTTTAAACGCGGAGTTATACCCAAAAAGACCCTCAAGAACCGCTCTGGTATTATTGACGGATATACCGATTCCAAGAGACATTAAAACAGGCAAATACAATATAGTTGATTTCCATGACGGATTGATCTCCTTCTGGGCATATAAATAAAAGAATGATACAGCGCCTGTGCCGATAAAAAGCAAGGATATATAAATGGTTCTCATTGCCAGCCAGCTTAAATTACTTTTTACTGCCATAAGGGGATAGATAAGCAGGGATAATAAGAACAGGCACAGATATGCCGTGTTGCCTGTTAAGTGGGCTATTGCTTCTATTTTTAGCTTTAAAGGAAGTCTGCTTCGGATGAGGCCCGGCAATATTTTTTTTGCCGTTTGAATACTTCCTTTTGCCCATCTGAATTGCTGATTTTTAAAGGCGCTCATCTCCACCGGAAGTTCCGCAGATGATACTTCATCCATAAGATAGACAAATTTCCAGCCTTTTAATTGAGCCCGATAGCTTAAGTCAAGGTCTTCGGTTAAAGTATCCGCGTGCCATCCTCCGGCGGATTCAATACATTTTTTTCTCCATATGCCGGCAGTGCCGTTAAAGTTAAAGAATCTTCCGGACCGGCTTCTGGCAGTATGTTCAATAACAAAATGACCGTCCAAAAGCAGGCTCTGGATTCTGGTGAGCACAGAGTAATTTTTATTTATATGTTCCCACCTCACCTGAACCATTCCCACTTCAGGATCGGTAAAATGGTGGAGGGCTTTGGTAAAAATCGCCGGATGGGGAATAAAGTCAGCATCAAAGATGGCAAAGAATTCTCCTTCCGCTTTTTCCATTCCCTCTTTTAATGCCCCGGCTTTAAAACCTGTTCTCTTATTGCGATGCACATATTTTATATTTACCCTTTTTTTCTTAAATTTCTCCACCTCCTCTTTTGCAATAGCAGAAGTTTCATCAGTAGAATCATCCAGCACCTGAATTTCCAGCAGATGTCCGGGATAATCGATACTGCACGCTGCCTGGACGAGTCTTTTTACTACATACATTTCATTATAAACGGGAAGCTGAACCGTAACCTCTGGCAAATGAACAAATTTTTTTTTGAGTTCAGGAGACTTCCTTTTTACTGTATGATAGAGGAAAGTCAGATAATATCTATGTATCCCAAAAGTCACAAGCAATATCCATACAGAAAGATAGAGAAATAAAAAAAACTCAGACATTTATTATTGGATGGGTAAACTTTGGTCTAAAGCCCATTCATAAAAAGAGCCATCATAATTTTTGGGCCCGGCATACCCCATTAACCTCAATAAAAAATAGGTGTGTCCGGAACGAATTCCCGCTGTACAATAGGTTACAAAGGTCTTTTTCTTAGCAGACAAAAAATTTATGGGAATTCCCTTTTCTTTAAAGATGGCTTTTATTTCTTCTGCGGTCTTAAACACCTTTGTATCCTTTTTGAGCACCTCATCAAAGGGGAGGTTAATCGCCCCGGGGATGCGTCCTCCTCTGGCTTCACCATATAGTATTGCCCCTTCATATTCCTCAGTTGTTCGGGTATCAATAATGATAAAATCGGGATTATTCAAATTTTTAAATATTTCATCCTTTTCCGCCCCCTTTCTTTTACGGTAATAAGGAAAGGGAGCATAAGAAAACTCAGGTATAGGCTGGGAGATTTCAGCGGTGGTCGGATACCCGTGGGCTATCCAGCCGGTAATGCCCCCATTTAATATGTGAACCTTTTTATGCCCCAGATACTCTAAAATCCAGAAGAGCCTGCCGTCTGCCCCCCAACTTTTGCCGTCGCTGTATATTATTAACTGTTTTGATTTAGAAATACCGTGTTCTGCAAGGGCACTTGCCACAACCTCCGCTGACTTAAGGATAACGGGAACATTGTCCACGGTTTCATTTAAATCTCCTGTATCCAGGTTAATTGCCCTGGGAATATGACCGGCGTTATAAGCAACTTCCCCCCTTGCATCCACCAGAATAGCATCACTTTTTGTCGAATCAACAAGATTTTCCTTTACCCATTGGGCGCTTACAAGAAGATGACTGTTTTTATAAGAATTTTCATCTGCTTCCTCAGCATCAATAGAAGGGATGTGAAAGGTCAGAAAAGTCAGTCCTATTAACACTAAAATTCCATACATTAAAGATACCTTTAAAAAATCTAATTGCCTTTTTACCATACCTTTCCCTTTCAATTTGTAAATATACAGTAACTCTGAATAAAGTAATTGAAAATTTAATAATAGTTCACAGGGGTCAGGGATCAGTTGTCAGTTAAGCTTTTCTCAAAAAAAACTTTATTTACTATGAAACTTTTTCACAAACCAAAATTCACAATAACTATTGTGAGTCATGGTTTTTTCCTGAACCCTGACAACTGATCCCGGTGAACTGTTACAAAATTTATTTCCTTATAAAGTAATGACCTTGCCTGAACCCGAAAAAGAACTTACTATTTCATACATATTGGTTGTCCTTCCAACTTTTAGTTTCTCATTCAGCTTAAAATAATCAAGACAGGTGCCGCATGATAAAATTTTTACGCCTCTTTCTTCAAGTAATGCCAGAGTCTCTATAACTTCAGAACCTTCTGTGGTTAGCATTACTCCATAATTTACAAATATTAACTTTTCCGGTTTCGGGTCCGAGTCCAGCAAAGTATTTAGAAACCCTCCCATTAGCATCTCTCCCAGCTTTTGATCCCCCCTTCCCAGAAAATTGGTTCCGATAAGGATTACCTCTTTTCCTGTAACTACTTCAGGCTTCTTTTCCATTTGAGACGGTCTTCCTTTTACAATCTCAATATAATATTCTTCCCCCTTTTCTTCTATTTCTACTTTGCATTCCTGACTTTCAGCAAACCTTTTTACATTATCCCTGGCAATGGGGTTATCTACAATTACCCTTATAATTCCTTCCACGAAATCCTCTAAGGCTTTTTTTGTATTAATTACCGGTTGAGGGCAGGAAAGTCCTCGTGCATCTATTTCTCTATCCATATCTTCACCCTGCTATTAAATTAAGTTACAACTACCTGAATGTTCTGTTCAGGCTCCAAGTATTTTTTAGATACTATATAATTAATTAATTCGATATGTCAAATAGGATTAATCTATAATTATATAAAGTATTAATAGGATTAATCTATGGAAAGGTTTCAAAAAAAACAATTTTTATTTCCTATAATTGCTTCCAATACTCCTCCAGCTATTGCAAGGGCTTGAGGGGCGATAGAAAAGCAGTATTCGGATTTCCCTCTGGGATCAATATCACCAAGTTTTTGATTCTTTTTAACTATACTTCCATCCCTCATAATACCCCAGATTACTCCTGAAATAGGGGACATTATGGGATAAGACTCCACCCGGCCAATTATTTGTCCTTTAGACGCCACATCTCCAATATCCCTGACCAAACGAAGGATTCCTTTTTGAGGAGAACGAAAAATTCGTTCAACATCCATTCCGAAAACCCTTAAAGGAATATGATTATGAGCCTCAGTTGTTCCCTCATCTTTTACTTTGCCCAGGTCATGGCTGGCCGGGTTTGTTTCTACAACAAGATGGGCATCGTAACCGGCCTTAAATCCAGGGCCAACACCAATTACAAGGGAAGCATCAGAGATTTTTGTGCCCAGGTTTTTTTTAGCCATAATGGAATCTACCAATATATCCGGTAGTATCAGATTTCTGGCTTTATTTTCTGGATCAACTACAATAGGTATCTTATTTTCTTGCCAGGTGGAATTAATTTCAAAGGTAGAAATATTTACTTTTTTAGCAATAACGCCCTCAACCTCTTTCACCCCTTTATAAATGGCTTCACAAAAAGAAACCCCTCTCCTTTCCGCCCCTGGGAATTCTATCTCGGTAATGAGCACCCGGAACCGGCATCTATGAAGTCGATAGGCAATGGCTGAGGCCTTTTCCCCACCGCCCCTTATTAGAACTACCGGGATAGAAAATTTGTGATTGGTAAAGTTAATATCCATCTATTTCTTTAAATAAAAAAAACACAGCTTCACCGAGTTCAGCTGTTGCCAGCTAAGCTTTTATAATAAAATTCCACAGGCTATTAGACATTTATGCAACCACCGGATATTTGTAACCTTGCAAAGGTAAAGTCTTTATCTGAACTCTGTCAACTGATTCCCGTAAACTATTACTTCCCTGATAATTGAGGCTATAGATAAATCAATTCAGCTTCAACAGCCGCCCCTAAAGCCCCTGCTATCTCCGGATTTTTCGGAACCAAAACCTTTTGTTTGAGCCTTTCCTCTAAAAGGTTTAGGACACATATATTGTTTGCCACTCCTCCGGTAAAGACCACTCCGGATCCAATATTAACCTTGTGGACCATGGAGAGCAGCCGGTCAACAATGGCCTCATGCACACCAAGGGTAATATTCAATAAAGGCACCCTTTTTGATATGAGGGAAATCACCTCCGATTCAGAAAATACAGTGCACATACTATTTATTTTTACCGAAGAAGTTGCGGATAAAGCTTTTTCACCAAATTCCTCAATAGTAAAACCCAGGGTAAGTGCCATTATTTCAAGAAATCTTCCGGTGCCAGCAGCGCATCGGTCATTCATCTTAAAGTCGGTGAACTTTCCTTCCCTGTCCAGGGAGATCACTTTGCTATCCTGCCCGCCCACATCTATTACAGTACGGCAGTTTTGATAAAGATACCTTGCCCCGAGGGAATGGGCCTTTATTTCGGTAATTACCTTATCAGCAAATTCAGTTTTTAACATATGCCGGCCATAGCCGGTTGCTACAAGTTTTTTTGGCCTATACTTCCCGATAAGATCTATTGCTTGCTGATAAGGATCATTACCGCTATCCCTTATTTTGTAGTCCTGGATTTTACCTTCTTTTAAAAGGACTATCTTTACAGTTCTTGAGCCTATATCAATGCCCCCGTACATATTCTTATCCTTTTAGAATATTCTAATAAAGTGTATAAAAGTTTAGTATTGACAAGTCCACAGGCTACCTGAGTAATTACCACATTTATGATATCTGTTCAATAAAGGCCTCTATTCTGGTTTTCAGTTGACCTATATCTTCCTCTCCATAATCTGTCTCTACCTCAAGTACTGGTATGTCTGCCTTATTTAAAGCTTCCTTAACCTTTACAAATTCCACATTATAGGTATGGCAAAACTGGAGCGTATAATGAACAACGCCATCAACATTAAAATCTTTTGCGTACCAGATGATCTGTTTAATCCTTTTTTCATTTGGGCTGAAACAGCTGCAGTTTATGTTAAGATAACGCTCTGCTATAGCCTTAAGTTTTTCCTCCATGCCGGGACATCCTTCCTCCACCATATCAGTGAAATATCTGGTTCCCACACAACTCTCCTCACAAACAACTATTGCCCCGCTTGTCTCTATTATGTTATGCAGTTTCCAGTTGGGTATTGCCATGGGACAGCCGGAGATCAGAATTCTCGGACTATCTTTTGATGTTACTCCAACCCCTCCCATGACCCTTCCTTCTAATTCATCACAAAGTTCATTGACTTTGGTGGTGAACCTCTTCACATCATCATAGAATGCAATCTGAGATATGAGCAGTGCATCCTTTCCGCTTAAAGGGACGGGGGTTGCCCTGCGGGTTTCAAATAACCTTTTCAGAGCTTTCCTTTTTTCATTTACAATTTTTATCTGTTCCTCAAGCCCGGAATGTGTGATTTTTCTGCCTGATTCTCTTTCCATCTTATCCTTAAAGGCAGTTATCTCTTCAAGCCAGAGGTTTTTGTCCATCACTTTTTTCATCTGGGGAAGTTCCATCATATAAGTGGGAATATGATTATCCAGGAGTTCCCACACCTTTTTCTTGCCGTCACAGGTAGTCTCCCCAACTACAAAATCAGCCACTTCAAAATAAGGACATATTTTTGCCAGCTTAAAGCCGAAAGCTGATTTAATCAAGGGACACAGGTTTCTGGGCAATACCTTTTCAGCTTCAGGAATAGAGAACTGGGCGCCGCCACAAAGCCCAACCCCAATTCCGCCTGCTGCCATAATTATCTCATCAGGCACATAAAGACAGAAAGTCCCAACAACTTTTCCGTCTCTATCTTTATGTTCTTTTAACTCTTTGACCCGCAGCCCATGTATCTCGGACATAACAAAATTGAAATAATCCATTCCCTTTGGACGATCCTTTTGGCTCAAGTAGATATCAGAATAGATAGTTCCCAGAGCATTCAGTAATTGATCATGTTTTTGCAGGTTCAGTCCTAAATTTTTCCACATCTCAATGTAATCACCCATTTTTTTACTCCTTACAGCGATATTACCTTGCTTGCTTCTAATAACGAGCTTGCCATTTCATACATATTGGTTGTTCTTCCAACTTTTAGCTTCTCATTTATTTTAAAAAATCAAGACAGGTGTCGCATGATAAAATTTTTACGCCTCTTTCTTCAAGCAATGCCAGAGTCTCTATAACTTCAGAACCTTCTGTGGTTAGCATTACTCCATAATTTATAAATATTACCTTTTCCGGTTTCGGGTCCGAGTCTATCAAAGTATTTAGAAATCCACCCATCAACATCTCTCCTA
>JAXHUS010000327.1:0-2309 GCA_034189305.1 Thermodesulfobacteriota bacterium
ATGGCCGTTGACTGTAGCACCTTGTCTCCCGGTCTTTTGGAAAGCGAACTCTTCGGGCACGTCAAAGGGGCTTTCACTGGCGCTGTTCAAGATAAAGCGGGCATATTTGAAGTAGCTAACGGTGGGACCCTTTTTTTGGACGACATAGCGAATTTGAATTTTGAGATCCAGGGAAAACTCTTGCGGGTCTTAGAAATGCACGAGTATAAACCTGTAGGTGCAAGTCACATAAAAAAAACAAATGCCCGGATTATCGTGGCTACCAACAAGGACCTCAAGATCATGATGAAGGAGGGGGACTTCAGGAAAGATCTTTTCTACAGGTTGAACGTATTTCCCATCATACTCCCTCCGCTCCGAGAAAGGAAAGACGACATTCCCAAACTCGCTTATCACTTTCTGAAAATTTTCTGCCGGAAAACGGGAAAACGGATAGAAGGATTTACCGACGACGCCCTGGAGGCACTAATTAAACACAGATGGCCAGGTAATGTGCGACAACTCAAGAACGTGATCGAACGTCTGGTCATAATGGCTGATCAGAATTTTTTAGACCTTGTTTATCTGATAGATCATCTGCAAATTAGACGACCCTGGAAGGAAAACACGATCCCAGAGACTCTGGAGGAACTCAAGATCGTCAAGAGGGAACTTCTTGAACATACTTTTGGAGAAATAGAAAAGGCCTTCCTCATCAAAACCCTTAAGGCATGCGATGGAAACATTACCCGTGCTGCGGAGAAGGCTGGAATGCAGAGGCCAAATTTCTATACGCTGATGAAAAAACACCGACTGTCTGGCAAAAACACCAACATCCCAAGGTAGCGAAATGACTCACTAAAAACCTATCCATAAATTTCATATCCATAAACCTCACATCTTGACATTTTTATATTCTATAGGATGAATCGTATAATTGTTTATATACACCCTTAACTAGTTAAAATAATGAACAAATTTAACTATCAGTGCTTTTTAACCGTATAAAGCTTTATACAGTTAAGTATCCATAAAAGATTGTTGGGATTTCTATAAATACCTGTAATTAATAATACGATAACACTTACCAATTTGCTTATCCATTCCTCTATACCAGCCATTTTTTTTGGCATTAAACTTGCTATTTCACTAAGTAAAAGAATGTTTAATAATTCCATTGGACTTAAAAAATGGAGGTGATCATGGGTACATTAAAACAAGAAACTATTAGAACTAAGCCTCATATACCGGCCCAAATCCTTGTGATGGATGATGAGGTTAGCGTGGCTAAGGGGCTTCAAATGGTCATGACGGAAGAAGGGTATTTAACGGATTGGGCTATGACAGGACAAAGTGCCCTGGACAAGTGTAGAGAAAAGGCGTTCGATCTCCTACTGGCTGACCTTCGCTTACCTGATATCGATGGCATGGAGGTAATTAAACAGGTGAGGAAAAAACAGCCTGCAACTGAAGCAATTGTTATTACTGGATATCCAAGTGTGGCCTCCGCCGTGGAGTCTGTAAAAGCGGGGGTTTTCGAGTACATCCGTAAACCTTTCACAGATGACGAAATTAAAAAAGCCGTAGTTGGGGCACTAAAGAAAAAACAAAAGACGAATTTCGAGGGACTCATTGTTGAGACTGAAAATAAAAGGCTCCTCCAAAAACAAGAAGTAATTCGAGTTCTGGACAGAACCTCCCAGGATGCTGATTTTTGGCGTGAGCTGATGGAAAAGGGCTCCAATGCCCTTGAAGGATATCAACTCTCGTCTGCTGCTAAAGCTGCTATTGCCTCAGGAGATCTGGGGTGGATTAAAAAACATGTGGGGGAACTAACAGAAAAGCAGCTCATGTTCATTTACAAACGCCTCGAACGGGAAGCATGGTAAAAGGCTGTGCTATATTATTACTGAGATTTACATAATACTTTTTAATAGAAGAGGATGATACCAATGGAACATAACCTGGTAAAAAACAATTCGATTGGAGACAAATTTCCGGAAGAAGGACTATTATCGGAAGTTGGGAGGGAATTCGAGGGAAGGCCTGAGGATCTCATCCCTATACTTCAGAGAGTTCAGAGATCATTGGGTTATTTGCCTGAAAGAGTACTTTTAGAGATAGCATATCTTACCAAAGTGCCGCCTGCAAAGGTTTTTGGTGTAGCCTCCTTTTATGCCCAGTTTCGATTTCATCCTGTAGGCAAGCACATTATACGGGTGTGTAGTGGTACAGCATGCCATGTAAGGGGATCCGATCGTATTTTGAAGGATATTCAGGCCCGACTTAAAGTGGCCCCGGGGGAGACTACTAAAGATCGTCTTTTTTCA
>JAXHUS010000328.1:0-2324 GCA_034189305.1 Thermodesulfobacteriota bacterium
AAATATTTCTTGTAATTGGTCAGGGTCCTATCAGGAAAAGGCTTTTTATCTAAATCTAAATCAACTGAAGGGGGACGGGTAAAAAAACTCTCACCATTTACTTTGCATCCTATACTTTGAATATCAGAAAAATTCTTTTTATTATGGAAAACATCTAGAATTTCCAGAACTGGAATTTCACCTTCTCCTATAACAACGATATCTACCTCTTTTAAGGATAAAGATTCTTCAGGATAAATCTCAATATGAGGCCCGCCCAAAATTACCTTTATTTTTTTGTCCACCTTCTTTACTATTTTTGCAACTTCATAAGAGTCATAAAATGTAAAAGAAGAGGTGTATATTCCTACTGCTTTAGGTTGACAGTTCTGTATCTCATAATAAAGGGAATTGTAATTCATTTTTTCACAGTGGGCGTCCAGCACTTTGACTTCATAATTTGAGTATTTTTTAATATAAGCACCAATATATAGAAGACCTAAAGGGGGGTAGTTTCCAATATCTATACTTTTAAATTGTTCATAACTTCCATAAGATAGTTTTGATGATAAGGGGGGAAAAATTAAAAGCAAGTCTAACATTTAAATATTTGCTATCTTTTCATATTTTTAAATTAAGATCGTAAGTCACCCTACATTATACTGTCTTTTTACATCTCTAAAGGACAAGTTTACAAAAGGTAAAAAGATGAGACCGAGTAAAATATGTCTTCCTATTGCCATAAAGTAATAAATAAGAGAAAAAGATAATGCGTCACTTTTGGGAATGTTAAAAAATAGAAGTGCTGCTATACAGGAGAAGTGAAAATTTCCCAACATACCCGGAGCGGTAGGAAGACTTACTCCTATAACTGTACTAAATAGAATGACAAATGCGCTGACAAAAGAAAGCTGAAAATTATAGAAAAAGAATAGTGTGAAAGTTCCCAATCCAGCACAGCCCCAAATTAAACAAGATAACAAAAGGGTGTATACAAGCATTTTCGGACTTGAGATTATCTTAAAACCATCAACAAAACTATGGACCAGATTTTCTATCTTTGCTTGAATTCTTTGTGGGAGCTTATTAAATAAAAGTTTAAAAAACCTCAAAGTGGCTTCTTTTTTGAAATAAGAAAGTGTAATAAAAAAAATCAATACAACTAAAATAATTAAAGCACTATTTCTTGTTTTTATTAACCCCTCAGGAAGGACAGAAATAAAAATAATAAGAAAAGAAATGCCAAGGAGAGTAAATATGTCAAATACCCTCTCTAATAAGATAGTTGCCAGTGCAGAGTTAAAAGGGAGTTTACTTTCATTACTCACCAAATAAGGTTTTATAAGTTCTCCTATCCTCATTGGGATCAAAGTTATACCCATTTGTCCAACACAAACAATGGGGAAAAGCCTTCTTTGACTGATTTTTACCATTGGGGACAAAACGGCTCCCCAGCGCAAAGATCTTAGAAATGATGCCAGTATAAACAATACCAACGTTGGGATTAGATAAATATAGTTTGCATTATTAAATCCCGTTAAGATTTTGTCAAATTTGACCCCATTAAAGGAAAGATAGATAAAAATAGAGCTGACAAGAATACCAATAATAAGTTTTTTCATTAATAAAAATATCTAATCGTTACTATGAAGTAGTTTATTCACCATTATTAATGAGATGTTACAAAAACTAATTGTAGTAGCTCAATTTCTTTTTTGTTATGGCTATTATACTATTTTTTAAATTTTTAACTTTCGAAGCGTTTCAAAGCAACTTTGTTTAATAATTCACGGGGTAGAAATTTAGCAATAAGCATACTGAATTTATTTTTACGTCCTGTTATCAACCTCGATTTTCCTCTTTTAATGGCCAAAATTATTTCTTTAGCCACTTCTTCAGCAGTCATTTTGCGGACTTTTTTATCATATTTACTATCAGTCATCAGAGCAACCTCCCAGAAGTGAGTAGTCGTTGCTCCTGGAAATACGCATAAAACCTTAACGCCACTATTTTTCAATTCCATAGCAAGGGTTTCACTAAAAATGTGAATATAAGCCTTTGTAGCTGAATAACAAACAGCATTGGGTGACCCGATAAAGGCAGCAGTTGAAGATAAATTTACAATATGGCCAGAATTTCTTTCCAACATACTTGCTATAGCCAGTTTTGTCATATGTGTTATACATTTCACATTCGTATTTATAATGTGTTCAAGCTTCTCCCATGGTGTGTCTTGGAAGTATCGCCAATATCCTATACCAACGTTATTAATGAGAATATCTATACTTAAACCCTTTTCTTCCAGTGAAGAGAATATCGCTTCTCTATTTATTGATAGGGATAAA
>JAXHUS010000329.1:0-4347 GCA_034189305.1 Thermodesulfobacteriota bacterium
GATATCGGTACCAATATTAGCTGCTTATAATCATAACGCTTGTAACTTGCCAAATCCTCTTCTCCTTATGAAAACCTTATTATTAAATACTTATATTATATCATAAATACCCATTATTTTTTCTAAAAGAAGAGGTAATATGTGCTTTTTCGCCAATTGCGTCCTTCTGCACCAGATATCCATTCTTTATTCATGATTTCCTCAAAGCTAAAAATTTATTTTTATATTTATAATCGCTTTGCTCGTCAACTGTGGCTAACCCCTTTTTTATTAAATGAGCATTTAAAAATGTCTTATTTTTTAGGTATAAATAACAAAGTAAGTTATTGTCTTTATCATGTTTATTCCTGTCAAATCTCATGTATACTTTCTGGTTCTTTGTCTTTATTCTTAAAAACTCAACAGCATTTCCATTTCGCACTGTATCTCCCTTTATCCCAATCAACCGGATATTGAGACCGTTACCAAGAACAAGAAGTTCAGGGCTGATAATTTCTTTAACAAAATAATACTCTTCTCGGTGGCTTGAGTTATTATCTATTTTTGATCCGAATTGTAATTTCGTAGGATCAATTTTTTTGTCAAAGGCATGAAAGTCTTTGAAAATATATGGAAGTTTCTTAATTTCTTGAGCAAAATTGATGTCGATTACATCCTGTGTAATAAAATTATATTGCGCTCCAAATAATTCCGACTGATCGACCTGAAGCTTTTTCTTTATAAAAGGTATAAATTCTGAGTTTATCTCATAACCAACGGAATTTCTGTCGATGTTTTTTGCTGCTAAGGTAGTCGTCCCACTTCCAAGGAATGGATCAAGGACTGTATCGCCTACAAATGAGAACATTTTAATTAATCTTTTAGGAAGCTCTTCGGGAAACATGGCAATATGACCATCTTGCTTTGCGCCTCCAAAGTTCCAATGCCCGGAGAAATACTCCTTCCATTCCTCTTTTGTCATTCTTGATAACTCTTTGATTTTTTTTTTAGGTCTTTTGGGGTCGCCAAGTTTTTTCAGCAGCAGAATAAACTCATAATCAATTGAAAGGATACCATTGCGTGGAAATGGGAAACTCCCCATTATACTAGCTCCGCCTGTGGTATTTGTAGTTGTTTTTTTCTGCCATATGATAGCCCCCATATAATCAAATCCAATGCTTTCACAAAATTTAATAATCTCGGTTCTGATTGGAATAACTTTATATCTCCCATAATAAACAGAACGGGCGAATTGATCTCCAATATTGACACAAAGCCTGCAACCATTATTGAGTACGCGATAGCACTCTTTCCAGACAAGGTTTAAGTTATTAATATAGCTTTCGTAACTGTCGTTAAATCCAATTTGCTCATCAGATCCATAATCCTTCAATTGCCAATATGGAGGAGATGTGATTACAAGGTGAACCGATTTATCATGAAGCTCTTTCATGCATCGGCTGTCACCATTAATAATTGTATGTTGTGTTTGCATATTTATTTCAAACATCCTTTTTGAATTTTATTCAGCGAACGGGCCGGTCAGCCGCCGCGCTTTTTGCGGTCGGCTCAAGTGGCAAGGTTATATTTTTCTCAAAAACAATAATAAAGCTTCTTTTAGAACATTAACGAATTGGTAAAATACTATCGTTTTCTTCCTCAATGACCGGTGACCTAAATTGTCAAATAATGTTTCCCTTAATCCCCTTGAAATTTCAAGCTGAACACCTTTTCCTGTTTTACATCGGTTGCATAAATTCTCAGGCTTCATTCCTCGCAGTCCTGGTATTTCACTAATCCTAGCATCAAATCCAGCCAAGCTTAAAGCATTCATTATAATTTGCTTTAACTTCAGATTAGTTCCACCTATATGGACAACTTCTGATTTGTCTTTGTCTCCATGAATTGAAATTACAATGTCTGCATTTTGTGCAGCCTTTAATGCGATTGGTTCATCAAAGATGTTGCTGTTTATGTGTAAAATATTATTTCCGGATTTTTTTAGCCCCTTAAATGCATAGAACGTATAATCGCAACCTGCAAGATAATCTGCGATATCTATGGTTCCAGGTTCGATGCCTCCTCCATGAGGAGCCATTATTGTAATTTTTGAAGGAATTTCACGATATAGGATTGTGTAATCTTCATC
Organism: Thermodesulfobacteriota bacterium; assembly: GCA_034189305.1. Lineage (GTDB taxonomy): Bacteria > Desulfobacterota > WTBG01 > JAXHUS01 > JAXHUS01 > JAXHUS01. Next base: position 2,129 of record JAXHUS010000329.1, read on the forward strand.
CTCCCTTTCATTTTGCTTCAGTTCAGCAATGTTTGTGTATTTGTCCATATTAATTAAAAATATGGTGTTTCAGTTTCGTGCAAAAATATAATCGGAGAGAATAGATGGAAAATTTTCTATGTATATTACCCTTATATAATATACTATTTTCCATCTATATTTATATTAAATGAATAAATATAGAAAAAATAGTTACGCTTTTTCCATATTTTAAAGAAATAAATTATATAAATATGGAAATCAACAAAAAATTCACCGGAGTTTTTAGAAAATTTTTACATCCATTCATCAAAAGGTAAAGCCAATTGGAAACTCAAATAAGTTTTCCTTTTTCCACCAAGCCCATACTTATGTCCCCATTCGTTCAATATTAAAACCTAAGCAATCTTTGTATATTCTGTTTTCCGGCACTATTTCAGTCCCATTGCTCTTATTTAGTCCTGTCCTTCAATCTGGGCGATGGCTTCTAGGAGACGGTCAATGTCTTCCTGGAGTTTTAATCGGGGATCATTTGTAATGTGAAGTTCCATGTCCCTTCCCCCACACTGGGGCGGGTTTGCTTCAAGGTTTTCTATTTGTGCTTCAATTTGTCCCAGCAAATCTTCATTTGCCTTCAACTCCAGTTTTAAACGCTCTAAATCCTTTTTATAAGGCGCATCTTTGGAACGCCAGTTTCTAATTGTCTTTATAATTCCCGGTCCGGATTTGCCTGCGCCCGGAATCTGTTGAAATCTTTGTACAAAATAAAAACTTCCGGCAATAATGACAACAATAATCATTAACCGTTTAAAATTCATTATTTGACTCTTTCACTCTATATAAAATAATTAAAGAAGACTGTTGCCCGAACATAAATCCATTTTCCCTTTGTACAAAAGTTTAATAGTTTTTATTATCGGTTTTCATTATGAATATATGGATTGCCCTTTAAGAGATCACAGGATTTTAAAAATTCATTTACAACCTCCTGAGGAGAACGTTTTTTACCATCTACCTCATAATTTAGTTGCTGCATGACGGCATTGCTAAGAAGTCCTGAAAGGGGAGCCAGTGCATCTTTAATTTCAGGATGGGTCTTTAAAACTTCATTTCTTATAACGGGCGCTGCATAGTAAGGTGGAAAAAACCTTCGGTCATCAATGAGGGGTTTGAGTTTATAAGCGGAAATACGGCCGTCTGTGGCAAAGGCACAAATTACATCTACCTCCCCCCCCGCAAGAGCCTCATACATCAGGGAGGGATCAATATCCCTGACTATACCGAATTTAAAGCCGTATGTCTTGCGCAAGCCCTGGTAACCATCAGGTCGTTCAACAAATTCAGAGGTAAATCCGGCTCTAAGATTCGCGGCATCTCCTTTGAGGTCGGAAATCTTCTCCCACCTCCGTATTAGAGCATCTTTTTCTTTAACAGTAATGGTATAGGTGTTATTAAAGCCAAAGGGGCTGAGCCACTTTATGTTAAATCGATTCAAGTATTCCTGTCCTACTGTTTCGAACACTTCATCAGGGTCGGAAATAACCTTCTTCTTTAAAATTGTGGTCAGACCGGTTCCCGTGTACTCGGCATAAATATCAATTTCTCCCTTTACAAGGGCGCTATGGCAGATCATAGTGCCACCGAGACCAAAACGACGCACCACTGTCATAGATGTTTTCTCCTGGATGAGTTGAGCCATTAACTCGCTTAAAATTAATTGTTCGGTAAAATTTTTTGACGCTACAATCACTTTAGACTCATGGCTTTGGCCGTTTAATTTTAGGGTGATTCCAGACACGGTTTTAAATGCGCCTCCCGAGATGTAGGCAATAACTCCGCCTAATCCTAATAAAAACGGAAGCAAGAATGCCAGTATTCGAAGAGCTATCCGCAGCCGTGGCGGCAAATGCCTGTGTCTTCGAGGCTGCAAGCTCCATTCCAGTGCTCCGATGGAAAAGTCCACGACCAGGGCAAGCAGGGCGGCCGGTATGGCTCCTAAAAGGATGAGGTTATTGTTGGAAAGGGCCAGCCCTCTGTTGATAAATTGTCCCAATCCACCTGCACCGATAAAAGCCGATAATGTGGCTATACCCACTCCTGCCACTGCTGCGGTTCTGACGCCTGCAATAATAACAGGTAGGGCCAGGGGCATTTTAACCATCCACAATTGTTGATGATTTGTCATGCCGATTCCAAGGGCAGCTTCTAATGCATAAGGGGATACTCCCTGAATTCCTGCC
>JAXHUS010000033.1:0-11338 GCA_034189305.1 Thermodesulfobacteriota bacterium
ATTATATTGGGTTTCTTAGGTTCCATAGCAGCCTTCCCTTTAACCGCAATATCCAATTATATCTCCAGAAGGCATGAAATTGAAGCTGACCGAATCGCTTACAAACTAACGGGAAATGCAAGGAGTATAATAACCGCCCTTGTGAAACTTTCAAAGGATAACCTCTCAAATCTGTACCCGCATCCTGTTTATGTTGCCTTATACTATTCCCATCCCCCCATATTAGAAAGGATAAGGTTTATTGATGAAATGGATGCAAGACAAAAAAGTAACGAAATCATTTAAAACAGGCTAAGTTTTTGGAAGTCGCTGTTTTCCCCCTTCATATTTCAAAAAATACATGACTGCCCTGCTGATACTTCTTGCCAGTTTATTCTGAAAGCTATCCTGTTTTAAAAGTCTTTCATCCCTGGGATTGCTTAGAAATCCCGTTTCAATTAAAACAGAGGGGAACTTTGGAGACTTTAAAACTACAAAACCGGCCTGTTTCGGCTGTTTAAAACGAATCAGACTGAATTTGTCAAGCTCTTTGAGTGTTATTCCCCCCAGTATAAGGCTCTGATTCAGGACCTGGGTTTGATGGAGATCAAAAAGGATTTTCTGGACATCTTTTTTTAAATTTTTTGGGAATTTTTCCTCCTCTTCAAATATCCAGTTCGTTATATTACTATTTTTAGAAATAATTCGAGAAGCTTCTCTGTCGGCTGCCCTTAAGGAAAGACAATATACTGAGGCTCCCCGGGCTTTTCGATTGAAGCTTGCATCGGCATGGATACTTAAAAATAGGTCTGCACCATATTCCATGGCAATATCGATTCTTTTTCTTAAAGGTATAAAATAATCCTGGCTCCTTGTAAGATAGGCTTTAATGCCTTTTTCTGCGTTAATTTCATTCCACAGTTTCTTTGAAATTTTTAAAACCACGTCCTTTTCTTTGGTCCGATAATGGCCGATAGCTCCGGGGTCCTCACCCCCATGGCCGGGATCAATTACAACAACTTTATATTCATCCCTTTTACGGTCTCGGATTATATTTCTGTTTTTTCTTTCCTTTTCAACAATTTCAGGCAAGGACAGGTCTATTACAATCCGCTCTGTCTTACTTTTATATCTTCCCAGGGTAAAAATATTATAATCGGCTTCCTTTAAAATATCCACCACCACGCGAACCACTGAAGGGCTGAATTGGGAGGCACGCACTTTTTTAATAATCTGATCATTTATGATTATCTCCCTTTTAGCAACTTTTGATTTAGCATTATTAATGTCTATTACAAGTCTTGGCGGAGATTTAAGGATAAAGGCTTTATATGGTGTAAGTTTACTTAAGTCCAGAACTACACGGGTAAATTCTTTGGTTGAACAGTATCTGATATTTTTAAATTGTGCCGCTCCCCAAATTTCTTTGGAAAATGAACACAAAAATATAATGTATACAGCAACTCGTAAAGCTTTTATCATACTTATATTACATGAAAAGGTTTATCCTTTATAGTTGTCCGTTAACTGTTTTTAACGGTAAACCTTCTTGACTAAAGCCATGTAAATAAGGATTTAAAGAAAATAATAATACTATGCCATAAACATTTAAAGAATCCGGCTTCTGCTACATCTGCCCCTGCTACCAGACGGATTTTTTTAATCGGTTTTTCATCTTTATAGATAAATATCTCTCCAACGGGATCACCCTTTTTTATAGGGGCATAAATTATCTCAGGAATATTTTCCTTTAAGGTTAATTTCTTTGCACCTTCTTTTGGGACGGTAATTATGCCTTCCTCTTCAGCCCATAATGCCACCTGATTTCTTTTTCCCTTCCAGACTTTCACCACCTTCATGCTGTTTTCTCTGGTAAACAGCGAAGCTGTGACAAAATTTTTAAATCCATATTCCAGTAAACGATAAGCCTCATTTTCCCTTGAAAATTCATCTTTGGTCCCTAATACAACTGCAATAAACCTTTGAAGATCCCTTTTTGCTGTGGCAACTAAATGAAACCCCGCACTTTCGATATGTCCTGTCTTTACGCCATCAACATTATTATCACGCCATAAAAGTCCATTTCTATTAGGCTGATTAATCCCATTAAATTCGAATCCTTTCATTTTATAATAAATTAAAGATTCAGGATTATCCTGCAGGTGATTCCATGTTATAAAGGCCATATCAAGGGCTGTAGTATATTGTTCCGGATGAGGAAGACCGCTGGAGTTATGGAATTTCGTATTTATTAATCCCATAGATTTTATCTTTTCATTCATTTTATTAACAAAGACTTCCTCAACCCCTGATATATGCTCGGCAAGTGCCACACTGGAGTCGTTGCCGGAAACTATAGCCACCCCCTTTATGAGGTCTTCTACATTTACCTTCTTTCCCACTTCGATAAACATTTTGGAACCATGAGTCTGCCAGGCCTTTTTACTAATAACTACTTCATCTTCTAATTTAATACTTCCATCTTTAATTTTATCAAATACTATATCCAGGGTAACAATCTTTGTGAGGCTTGCCGGTTCTATTCGTAAGTTCGGCATATATTCATAAATAACCTGCCCGCTTGCTCCATCGAGCAAAACGGCAGATTCAGCATAAACCTTGAAGGGCGGTTTTTCTTGAGAGAAACATATTTCCTGTGGGAATATAGATATAAAAGATAAAAAGATGAATACTATATAGTAATTTTTACTAAATTTTCCCATCGTTTCTTTCTCCCCTTTATAGAATAAATTCTCAAGACCGATTCAAGGTTAATGTACCTACTATATGATTTATATCACTAATATTCATTTTTTTCAGCAAGTTTTTCAAATCGATAAGAATCTCCTGGATGGTTTTATGATATACAAAAAGCATTGTCCCTAAAGCTACTGCCTTTGCCCCGGTAATAATAAATTCTAAGATGTCTTCAGCACAGACAATTCCCCCCATCCCTATTATGGGGATATTATATTTTTTTGCGATTTGATACGTTTCGTGAACTTTAAGCAAGGCAATGGGTTTTACTGCAGGTCCTGAAAGACCCCCCACATTATTTCCAAGCATCGGCCTGCGTTTATATATATCAACTGCAATTCCCGGAACAGTATTTATGAGTGATAGGGCATTGGCGCCCCCCTCAATACATGCCACGGCAATTTCTTTTATATCCCTTGCATCAGGGGAGAGTTTTGCGATTATCGGCAGTGAAGTATTTTTGCTGACGATATTTAAAACCTTATAGCTTAAGTTTGGTTCAATACCAAATTGAATTCCCCCTTCTTTCACATTGGGGCAGGATATATTTACCTCGATTCCCTGAATCTGTTCATGTCCATCCAATTTTTTTGCCATCTCACCAAATTCTTCGACTGAAAAGCCCGCAATATTTATAATCTTGTTTGTAGAAAACTCCTTTAATCCTGGAAGATATTCATTAATTACAGCATCAATACCCGGATTCTGAAGACCTATTGAGTTGAGAAGACCAAAGGGAGTCTCAACAATTCTGGGTTGGGGGTTCCCTTCCCTTGGGTTTAAAGTGGTTCCTTTAAGGATTATAGCTCCAGTATCTTCATTTTTAAAGTCCTCTATTTTAAGATAATCCCTTCCATATCCAAAAATTCCGGAGGCGATCATTATAGGATTTTTCATTTTTATTCCTGCAATGTCCAACTTTAAATTAATGTCAGATTGCATCCCAGTCTATTTCCTCTCCATTGAACACGGGTCCATCAACACAAACCCTTTTAATCTCTCTTCTTTTATCTTTTTTGGATATGCCCGCAAAGGAACATGACTGGCATGCCCCCACTCCGCATGCCATTTTCTCCTCCAGTAACACCTGGTGGTCAAGACTAAATTCCTCTGAAATTTCCTCAATTTTTTTCAGCATTGGATACGGCCCGCAGGAGAAAATTTGCGTATCTTTATGAGAAGAGCTATTCCGAGATAAATCATTATAAAAAAGTTCGGTTACCAGTCCCTTATAGAATCCTTTAGCCCCGGATTCGCAGGCAATGTTAACTTTTGTCCCGATTCTTTCAAATTCAGCTGTTATAGCTCTATTGCTTCCCTGAAGGTAGATTTGTTCAGAATTTTTTATTCCCCAATACAGGGTTACTTCTGTATTCCTTTTTAGTAATTCCCGGGACAGGAAATAAAAAGGTGCAAGACCGATCCCCCCCGCAACTAAAAAGGCCTTTTTAGTTTCAGTATAAATACGAAAAGGCCTGCCTAGTGGTCCTAATATATCGAGTCTGCTCCCGTATTCTAAATTTGATAGTATTTTAGTTCCCACACCGGTCTTTTTAATCATAAGCTCAAATGCCTCCGGATTATTATCCGTCAGTCCATTATTTCCATCCGGTTTATAACAGAGCCTGTGTATTGAAAAAGGGCGACGAAGAAAGGTATGTTTATATCCTGAAAGAATGGATTTTGCCTTTCTTTCTAAATGCCAGCGGGAAAAATCGGAAAATGTTTTATAATAAAATTCCCTTAAATTATCCTCACAAAGAACAAAAACAAATTGACCGGGAAATATTTTGTCCTGAATTAAAGGCGCTTTTATTTTGAGTTTAAAATATTCAGGGGTAAGGGAGATGTTTTCTAAAACCAGACCCTCAGCATGAAAGGTTTTATTGCTAATTTTAAACTCCTTGTGTTTATATTTGTATACTACAAAATGATTTATTCTTCAACATACAAAAAGACTATGACATTCCCAAAAAACGAGGTGGCTAATATGGAAAGGTAGGGGTAATAAGGGATTATGGAAGAAGGGAAGGGACAATAAAAATTTTTTATTTCTTTCCTGCTCTAATATGTTTTCCAATAAAAATACAATTCAAAAAATTTTCGAGAATTTTAATGAATACAAAGTCTAATTTTTTAAAAATATCAGATTTTATCATGTATGGGTAGATAATTTTTTATTATAGTTATCATTAAATATTAAACAGTTTGGTAATACCCTGTAACACCCAAAAAGAGTAAATTATTTTTAGAATTCCCCCCCTTATATGCAACATTTTTGGGTAGTATCCGTTCGGGTACTAAAGAGATAATTTTAGTAATAAAAAGTAATTATTTGTTATTTAATTTTTGACAAAGTGGAAATTGTCGGTTAAAATTAAAAACTTACAAGCAAGTGTTAAAAATGTGAACTCGGATAGAAAAGAAAATGAATATAACAAAGAATAGTAAAACAATCAGAATAATTTCTCTTTTTTTTATCACAGTATATTTCAGTTTTTTATCCTTTGTGCAGGCGGACAGTCTGGCAACGGAAAAATTGCTGGAGATTCTGAAAGGAAAAGGGTACCTGACTGAAGAAGAAGTGGTCGAAATAAAAGGCGTATTAAAAGAAGAAGAGAAAAAGGAGATAGAGATAGTATATGAAGAAGGGTTATATCTGCAAAAAAAAGATAAGAGTATAGATGTAAGGATAGGAGGACTCATTCAGACTGATTTTCGGGTATTCGACCTCCAATATCCCAAAGAAAATAAATTTGACATACGAAGGGCAAGAATAATTTTAGAAGGAACGGTTTTTGACTATTTTAAATATAAACTGGAAGCTGAACTGGAGGGATCCAGGAACAGAAGGATGGTGGACGGTTGTATAGGTTTTGACTACTTTCCCTTTTTGAAACTTAAGCTGGGGCAATTCAAGGAACCCTTCAGTCTTGAACATTTAACCATAGATAAAGATACGGACTTTATAGAAAGATCAATGGTGTTTCATCTCACTCCCAAACGGGATATGGGATTTATGATTCACGGCAGGTTATTCGATGATGCTTTTGGTTATGGCATAGGGATTTTTAACGGACACGGATATGACGAGACCGGTGGTGAAGTCGGCGAGGACGATAAGGATATCTGCTGCCGGCTAAATCTAAAACCTTTTCAATGGACGAGAATAAGCTTTCTTAAAGAATTACATGTGGGAGGTTCCTTTGCCCATGCCTACATTGACAGGTCCGATGTCTATTTCGATATCGAGACTGCTGGTTTCACGAAATTTTTACGGGTGACCCCCAGAGCAAAATATTATCTTCTTCTGGATGTGGATGACCGGAGGAGAATAGGATGGGAACTTGCATGGGGTTGGGGACCCCTTGTTGTAAAAGGAGAATGGGTTAAAAATTACTATCATGAATTACTGCTCACCAGCGATGAAAAGTTCGATTTTAATATGAAGGCATGGTATTTAAGCTGCCTTGTCATGTTGACTGGTGAACATCCTGAGATGAAAGGAGGTGTATTTGAAAGGATCAGACCGTATAAAGATTTCAGTTTGAAGCTTAAAAACTGGGGGGCATTGGGGCTAACCTTCCGCCTGGAAAAGTTTAATGCCGAAAGGATTATCTACGACCACCTGATTAATGAAGATTATTTCGTTCGGGGTGCAAATGCCTATACATTGGGTATTAACTGGTATCTTAACAGTATGACGAAGGTTTGCCTCAATTATACCCACTATAGCTTTTCTTCGCCCCTTTATCTGGGTACGGATGAGAAGGGAAGGGCCATGTACACGGATAACGAGGATATCTTTGCCACCAGGTTTCAACTGGAATTCTAAAAATTAATTATTAAATAGTATACGAATTTTCATTTAAAATAACTTTATGCAATATAAACTTTAGTGCATTTTAGACATTTAACCTGTAAAAAGTAATAGAGATTCGGGTTTTTATCCCAAACCAAAAACGGAGGAATTGTAATGAAAAGTAAAATTTTTATATTTATTTTGTCAATGATGCTTTTATATGGAATAGCAAAGACTGCATATCACCATGAGGGTGAGATTGATGCACCAAAATTTATTACAGCTTATCCTGATTGTGAAGGAACCAAACTGGATAGCTGCGCCCTATGTCATAGCGGGGGACAATATGAAAAAAAGCCGGGGAAATGGGTTGAAGTGGGAAGTTGCCAGTGGTGTCACAGGGACGATGTTTATGGTTATAGTGGTACTGGTGATGCTGACCTCACTCTGAACGAATTTGGGAGGGATTATAGAGATAATGGCCGAAATGTAGCCGCCTTTGCTGCCATTGAAGATATAGACTCAGATGGGGACGGGTATACCAATAAAGAAGAGATTGACACCCTTCATTACCCCGGCGATTCAGATGACGATCTTACCAAAATTCCTTCCCCGAGAGTTGTATATACCATGAATGATATAGGAGAACTTTCCCGCCACAAACAGTTTTTATTAATGAATGCCTCCAGAAAGAATGATCTTTATGGGGAATACGAAGGAGTAACCATAGCCGATCTTATAGATGACGCAGGAATGCTCGATTCTGCTACAGGGGTCACCGTGTTTGCACCTGATGGCTACTTTTATACATACGATCTCAACTCAGGGGGAGATTATTACTATGTCTACGGCACTTATCCCCAGGCACAATTCTATTATGTCCCGGAAGCTGATCTGGCAAATGGAGGATGGTGTGATTATTCGGCCCCTTCCTGTATCGGCCGTAATGATGGAGATCTAATCTATGTGGAAAACGGTTTAAAGCTTATATTAGCATATAAAATAGATGGAGCCTTTCTGGAACCCGGATATTTGGATGAAACGAACAGGCTTGCCGGTGAAGGTCCTTTCAGGGCTGTTCCGCCGCAAATGATTTCGGGCCCCCCTGATCAGTCTTCCACCAGTACGAATCAGGATGTCTACTGGCCTTATGATGAGAATGCCGACCATAATGCGGGATTTTCCTGTCGGACAGTTGTGGCTGTCAGAATAGAACCCCTTCCCGAGGGAACTATTGATTTTAACTGGTATGAGGGGGGATGGGATTATGTGGATAACCAGGAAGTCATTATCTATGGTGCTATTGCCAGTGGTAATCTTGACGGAAAAGCAACTGATAAGGATACAGGTAATACAATATCTGGAGTCACGATAAAGACAGATAAAGGAGGCTATCTTACAAAAACCGATTCCAGGGGGAATTATTCAATAAAAGGGATGAAACCCGATACCTATACTCTGACCGCTTCTGCCACAGGGTACGGATCCAAATCCCGGACAGTGACCATAAGCAAGGATACTACACAAACAGCCGATTTTATTCTGAAAAAATCCCTCTTACCACCATGTCCCGTTGAAGAATCATTAAAAGGGGAAACAGCTAATCTGGAACTTATCAGGCAATTTCGGGATGAAAAACTTGCTAAAAATCCTCTGGGAAAAACCTATATCAGACTTTACTACCGGAATGCTAAAGAGATTCTTACCATTGCCCTTTCTAAAAATGAACTGCAGAAGGAGATAAAAGGATTGATTCATCAGATACTTCCCCACATAAAAGATGTCCTTGAAGGCAAAGGCGCCAGTCTTTCTGAAGAGCACATGAGTTTTGTAAATAAACTTCTTGATAAATTTGCATTTCAAGGAAGTAAAGACTTAAAAAGAACCATCAAGAGAATAAAAAATGATTTACTTGACGTGGATTTTTTAAAAAGGATTACTGGGTAAATATAACCAGCAGAACCCCGGAGGAAGTGGAGCTTAAAGAATTGTGGATGTCGTTCCCGTGTTCTATGGTGTGAAGGAATAATACAACCTATTTCCATGAGTGGTGAATGGTTACAATTGTAATAAAAATTAAATAATTAGGAGGAATTGAAAGTGAGAATTGTTTTTAGATTTCTTGTGGTTTTGGGTATGATCACTTTCTGTTTTGGTCTTTCAGGTTTTAGTAATGCCCTTGCGGAAGAAGAAAAACTAACCTTCGGGACAAATATCCGTTTGCGATATGAATTTCAGGATAATTTCAACCAGAAGTTTTATGGGGATAATCCGGGAAGAGGTTCATCTGATGACGGTTTTCTTTTAGGCAGGTTCAGGACAGGTTTCGACTATAGCCCTTCTAAAAAGATTCATTTTGCTTTATGGATACAGGATTCAGAGGTATGGGATATCGTCCTGCCGGACAGCGAATTTTACAAAGGCACATTCGGCATCGAACATAATCCTAACAAAGATCGATGGGAATTATGGGATACCTATCTGGAGGTTCAGGAACTTTTTGATCTGCCCATTACTTTTAAAGGTGGAAGGCAGAGAATATTTTATGGAAACAAAAGAATCTTTGGCCCCGGACAGTGGGGAAATACAGGAAGATGGATCTGGGATGCCACAAAACTCTCCTATAAATTTAAAGGAGGTTTTATGGATGCATATTACGGAAGGACACAGCTCCATGAACCGGGGGAATTTAGCCTGAATCACCGTCATGGATTTGAAAGTGCCGGATTCTACAGCCGTTTTCAACTCCCTAAGAAGTTTTTTAATATTGCCCTGGAGCCATTTTTTATGACTAAGGATGATGACCATAACAGGTTAAAGGGTGAGGATGGAAGAAACGGCGACCTCGATTCTTACTATTTAGGGCTGAGAAGTTGTAGAAAGGACATTAAGGGATTTGATTATGATTTCACCTATATATGCCAGAGGGGGGATTTTGCCCATGATGACATAAAAGCTTATGGTTATCACCTGCTCCTGGCTTATAACTTCAAGAAGATGAGAATAAAACCCAGAATAAGCATTGAATACAGCTTCGGATCAGGAGATTCTGATCCCAATGATGGCGACCATGAAACCTTTGACGGCGCATTCGGAGCCCGGGATAAAATGTACGGCAGGATGAATCTCTTTCACTGGAAAAACATAGAGGATGCCCAGGTCAATCTGGAAATTAAGCCAAATAAGTGGTTTTACCTAAATGTGGGATTTCATAAATTCTGGCTGGCAGAAGACAAGGATGCCTGGTATCTGAATCAGAAAAAATACCGGGATAAGGCCGGAAGGTCCGGAGATGAAGTGGGAAAAGAGCTTGACATTATAGCAAGGTTTAACCTCCCCAGGAAAAACCAGATCCAGGTTGGTTTCGGCCATTTCTGGCCTGATGAGTTTGCTGAAGAAAAAGCTTCTCACAAACAGGCAAACTGGGTTTTCTTCCAGTGGATGTATCAATTTTCCTGGGGAATTCTTTAGCAAGCAGGGAATAACAATGAAAAAGTTTATGTTATTGGTGTCATTATAGCAATACGACTGTATGACTTATTTTAATTAAGGAAGACAATTTGCTCATAATTATGACAAATAAGGTAATTAATATAACGTATGCCTTGAGACCGGCTCAGGTTAAAAAAATAGGAGGTTTTAAATGAATATCCAGATTTTCAAAGAAATAATTTTTAAGGTATCTTTTTTTTGCTTTTTGCTTATTATCACTCTGTCATTATGGTCCTTTCCTGTCCTGGCCGGTGAACCAACCTACAGGCAGGGGATAGACATTTTTATCGAAACAGGGGTGGATCCACCGGATCGTGTTCCCACATGGTATGCTCCCCAGGTGGCAAAACCCTATGCTCCGGTGTTTGAAATTCTTGCCACCAGAGGCACTCAGGGACGGTATTATCCTTATACCTACTCGATAACCTTGAAAGACCTGGCAAAAATGCACGGCCACGATTGCGAGGGCCTTTCTCATGCAGCTAATTGTTGTTATGTTGCCTTCAAGATTCTCTTTCCCGACGGTATTATTGATAGAAGCGTTTTGTGGGGCATTAGTGGAAATTCACCCTGTTGGAGCGATGTGACAGCCTATCTTACCGGCGCTCGTATGCAGTACGGAAATCTTGGTTTTTTCAAGGACAAGAGATATGGACACTGCGTTATTTTGTATCGTGAGGATACCCAGCAGGCCATACTGGTCACATGGAAAAAGGGGATCAATAATATTCCCTGGGAAACCGTAATGCTTCCGGAAGAGATTAAGTGGAAGACCAGAGTTGACATGGAGAAGGTCAAGGAACTCAAGAAAGTGGTCAAAAAAGCTGGCGGTAAATCCACTCCCTACCAGGTAGATTTAATGCGTTATTATCAATATCTACATATCAATGATATTATGAGCCGTCCCCTGGAAGAAAGCTATCAACCCAAAATTCTTAATAATTTTAAATGGGAAGAATGGATTGACCCTACCAAGACAATTCCCAATCCACATAAGCGGGGTGATATTCGATTAAAAAACTATCCTTATCGTAACCAGCCTATTGCCGGGCCAAAATAAGCTCATAACTAAAGAGATAAAAAGGGTGGCTGATTACAAATGGGAATATCCCCACTGTGAACCGTTGTGGGTTCCCCGATTGGATCAGAAGGGCAAATGTGCACCCTTTATGGATCACCCGGAGCAACTGGAGGACTTATCTTTACCCGCGTTGCAGCCACCCTTTTGGATTGCCCTGTTTATAGCTGAAAAGGGGTTGAGTTTAAATGGAATAAAAAAGTGTATGAATGAGCATGGTTATATGTTTT